>DATKUQ010000078.1:0-4947 GCA_035530495.1 Burkholderiales bacterium | reverse complement strand
GCCTTGCCGCCGGTGACGGCGCCGGGCTCATTGCGGCCGCTTGGACCATCGGCGGCCGGGCCGGCGGATGTTGCGGCGGCGCGACGATCCCGGCCGCATGCGCTGCCGTTGGCGAAGGCGCCGAGAGCAGGTAGTGCAGACTCAGACCGAGCACCAGCCCCACCGCCACGCCGCCCGCCGCCACAGCGATTTTGGTTCTGCTCACGCCGGGCTGACGGTACTCGGAATCGCGGATGGCGCGCTCGACGTGACGGGCGGTGATGCCGTGCTGGTTGTCGGCGAAGGCGGCGAGCAGGGACTTGTCGGCGAGGATGTTGACGCGCCGGGTCAGGCCCTCGGAGGCCTTGACGATCCGGCGCACCGCCTGCGGGCTGAACACGTTCGGCCCGCGGTAACCGGCGGCGCGCATGCGAAAGTCGAGATAGGCTTCCACGTCGGATCGCAGCAGCGGTTCGAGGCTGAAACTGTGGGTGATGCGCTCTTTCAGCGGGCGCATGTCCGGCATGGAGAGATGCGCGTCCAGCTCCGGCTGGCCGAACAGCACGATCTGCAGCAGCTTCGAGCGGCTGGTCTCGAGGTTGGACAGCAGCCGGATCTGCTCCAGCGTTTCCTGCGGCATGGCGTGGGCTTCGTCGATCAGCACCACCACGCGCCTATCCTCGCCGTAGAGCTTGATCAGATGATCCTGCAGCATGCGCAGCAGCAGCGGCTGGCGCTCTTTGCCGACGTCCATTTTCAGCTCGTCGGCGATGGCATAGAGGATTTCCTCGCGCCCGAACGAGGGGTTCGAGAGCAGTATGCTGTCGACGTGCGCGGGCAGGCGCTCCGCCAGCACCCGGCACAACATGGTCTTGCCGCTGCCGACCTCGCCCGAGACCTTGACGATGCCTTCGTCGTGGATGATGGCGTAAAGCAGCGCCTCCAGCGTCGCGCCGCGGTTCGCGCCGGTGAAGAAAAAATCGGTGTGCGGCGTGATGCGAAACGGCGGTTCGTCCAGGCCGAAGTGGTCGAGATACATCGCGCCGCCTATTTCCGGTCCTGCTGATCCATACGCGAATACAGCGTGGTGCGGTTGATGCCGAGCATTTTTGCCGCCTGACTGACATTGCCGTGGGTAAGGCGCATGGCCGCCTCGATATAGCCCTGCTCCCAGGCTTTGAGCATGTCGTCCAGATTGAAATGGCGCTCGCGCTGCAAATGGCGTTGCGCCTGTTCGATCAGCGTCTGCGGATCCGCGGGCGGTCCTACTTGCGTCTCGGCGCCGGCCGGCGCTTCCAGCGGCGCGGCCGGCTCGAGTTCCGGCTCCAGCTCGAGCGGCGACAGCTTTTGCCCGGGGTACTTGGTGGTGAGGCGGATCACGATGTTTTTCAGCTCGCGCACATTGCCGGGGAAGCGGTAAGCACGCCATAGTTCGGTAGCGTCCTGGTCCAGCGTGAACGGCGCGAGCTTGGCCTGTTCCGCGTAAAAGCGGGTGAAGTGCGCGAGCAGCAGCATCTTGTCCTCGCCCATTTCGCGCAGCGGCGGGACGTTGATCGAAAATACCGACAGGCGGTGATACAGGTCGGCGCGGAAACGACCGGCTTTTATTTCCTGGCGCAGATCGCGGTTGGTGGCGGCGATCACGCGCGCGCGCGAAGTGCGCTGCTGGGTCTCGCCCACGCGCTGAAACTCCCCATTTTCGAGCACGCGCAGGAGCTTGGCCTGCAGCTCCAGCGGCAGTTCGCCGATTTCGTCGAGGAACAGCGTGCCTTCCTGGGCATCCTCGAAATAGCCCGACTTGTTGGTCGTGGCTCCAGTGAATGCGCCCTTGGAGTAGCCGAACAGGGTGGGCTCGACCAGGGTCGGGGCGATGGCGGCGCAATTGAGCGCGAACCAGGGCTGGTCCTTGCGCTGGGAAAGGCGGTGCAACAGGCTTGCGACCACTTCCTTGCCGCTGCCCGACTCGCCCTCGATCAGCGCCGGGAAAGGCGAATCCGCATACTGGCTGATCTGGCTCTTGAGCCTTTCCAGCGCCGGACTCGCGCCGATCAACAGTCCCCCATCCGGTTCGGCACCGCCGGATATCTCCGCTGCGCGGACCTGCAGCGCGTGCAGCAGAAGCTTCTTCAGGCCTTCGGCCTCGCAGGGTTTGCCGACGAAATCGGTCGCGCCCAGCGTGCGGGCGTGGCGCGCATTGGCGGCATCGTTCTGGCCCGAAAGCACCAGGATTTTCATCGTCGGCGAATGCGCGAGCAGTTCGGCGATCAGCGCAAAGCCTTCATCCGGCCGGTGCGGTACCGGCGGCAGTCCGAGGTCCACCAGCGCCAGTTGCGGCGGGCTTTGCTGGCGGCGCACCAGACCTACGGCGTTCTTGCGCGAATCGCTCACGATCACGGCGAAGTCCTTGCCCAGGGCGTAGGCGAGGGTGTCGGCGATCAGCGGGTCGTCGTCGACGATCAGCAGGCTCGGTTTATCAGCCATGGTCCGCGCTTTCGATGCAGTTGAGAAAGGCCTGTTCCATCGAGTCCCGGTCATAGTCCTGCATCAGCGCGCGCGGGCTGCCGGAAAAACGCAAGCGCCCCTGGTGCAGCACCACCATATGTTCACAGATTTCCTCGACGTCGGACAGCGCGTGGGAAGTAAAGAACAGGGTGCTACCCCGATCGCGCAATTGGCGCAGCAGTTGCTTGACGCGCGCGCGCGCCAGGGGGTCGAGCCCGCTCATCGGTTCGTCCAGAATCAGCAGGTCGGGCTCGGCCAGCAGGCAGGCCGCCAGCCCCAGTTTTTGCGTCATGCCCTTCGAATACGAGCGCACCGGCAGGTCCAGCGCCGCCGCGTCTAGATCGAGCGCGGCGAACATGGCGCGCACCCTGTCCTCGCCAGTGGCGCGCCGGTCCAGCGCGAGCATGTAGCCGAGAAAGTCGCGGCCAGTGAGGAAGTAAGGCGGCATGAAGCGCTCCGGCAGAAAGGCCAGCCGCGCGCGGGCGCGGTTGTCGGTATGCCGGGTGCCGAAAATGTCGATGCGGCCGCCGTCGACGTGGCAGAAATCGAGCAGGCATTTGATCAGCGTTGTCTTGCCCGCGCCGTTGATGCCGACCAGGCCAAAGCTCGTCCCGGCGGCGATGTCGAGGTCGATCTCGTGCAGCACTGCCCGCGGGCCGTAGTTTTTCCTGACCTGGTCGAAGCGGACGGCCGACTGTGCCATGGGATGCGGTGCGCCAAGCAAAGTGAGTGCCATTACTATAACAGGCCGCAGGGCTGCGATGTGGCGGCGCGCTTCGGCGGGGGTTTGCCCAAAGCGCGCCGCCGCAGCGGTCTGGTAGAATGCGCGCTCCGCGCTTTCTTCTGGCGCCAATCCGTGCCGACAATGCCTGCTACAGACAATCTGGTCGAGGTCGAAAACGTAAACTTCGCCTATGATCGTAGCCGACAGGTCCTCAAGGGCGTGAGCCTCGACATCCGTCGCGGCCAGGTGGTGGCGATCATGGGCCTGTCCGGTTGCGGCAAGACCACGCTGCTGCGTCTGATCGGCGGCGAACTGCGTCCCACCGCGGGCGCGGTGCGCGTGGACGGCAAGGCGGTGGCCAAGCTGCATCACGACGAGTTGTTCGCGCTGCGGCGCACGATGGGGATGCTGTTCCAGTTCGGCGCCCTGTTCACGGACATGTCGTGCTACGACAATGTGGCTTTCCAGATGCGCGAACACACCGACCTGCCGCCGGAATTGATCGACGACCTGGTGCTGATGAAGTTGCAGGCGGTCGGCTTGCGCGGCGCGCAAGCGCTGATGCCGGCGGAGCTCTCGGGGGGGATGGCGCGGCGCGTGGCGCTCGCGCGCACGACGGCGCTGGACCCCAAGCTGATCATGTACGACGAGCCTTTCACCGGCCTCGACCCGGTTTCCATGGGCGTTATCGGCCATCTGATCCGGCGCCTGAACGATGCTCTAGGCGCAACCTCCATCATCGTCACCCACGACGTGCAGCAGGCGCTGGGGCTGGTGGACTACGTCTATTTCATGTCCGAAGGCGCGATTGTCACGCAGGGGACGCCCGAGGAACTGCGCGCCTCGGACAAGCCGTTCGTGCATCAGTTCGTCCACGGCGAGACGGACGGCCCGATGCCGTTCCACTATCCCGCCGACGACTACGCGCACGACCTGGAAGCCATGGAAGCCGGATGAACGCGCTGACCGATTTTCTGGAGCATCTGGGGGCGCGCGCGATCGGCGCGGTCCACCGTCTCGGCTTTGCCAGCCGCTTTCTGCTGCTGACGCTGCGCAATTCCGGCATGTGCTTTCGCCGCTTCTCGCTGGTGACACGCGAGATTTATTTTGCCGGCGTGCTGTCTCTGATCATCATCCTGGTTTCGGGCCTGTTCGTCGGCATGGTGCTGGGCCTGCAGGGATACGACACCCTGGAGCGCTATGGCTCCTCCTCCGCGCTGGGCGTGCTGGTGGCGCTGTCGCTGGTGCGCGAACTCGGGCCGGTGGTTTCGGGCCTGCTGTTCGCCAGCCGCGCCGGCTCGGCCATCACGGCGGAAATCGGCCTGATGAAAGCCACCGAGCAGTTGGCGGCGATGGAGATGATGGCGGTGGATCCGATTGCGCGCGTGATCGCGCCACGCTTCTGGGCCGGCGTGATTTCGATGCCGCTGCTGGCTGCGATGTTTTCCGCAATGGGTATATTCGGCGGTTACCTGGTCGGCGTACGGCTGATCGGGGTCGATGCGGGCTCGTTCTGGTCGCAGATGCAGGCGGCGGTCGACTTTCGCGAGGATATACTCAACGGCGTGATCAAGAGCGTCGTTTTCGGCGTCGCAGTTGCATGGATCGCGGTGTTCGAAGGCTATGACGCGCCGCCCACTGCCGAGGGCGTGTCGGGCGCGACCACGCGCACCGTGGTGACTTCGTCCTTGTCGATACTCGCGCTGGATTTCGTGTTGACGGCATTAATGTTTCGAGGGGCC
>DATKUQ010000077.1:0-5421 GCA_035530495.1 Burkholderiales bacterium | reverse complement strand
GCCGTTGCTCAGCGCCGCGCAATATCCGGCGCGCTTCGGCGTGCTCTATTTCGGTTCCACCAGCCCGGCGATGGCCGAAGCGCTCGATGCGCTCGCCGCGCAGGGCATCTACGTCAATGCCCTGCGGGTGCGCGCGTTTCCGTTCCAGGACGAGATCGCGGACTTCGTCGCCGCGCACTCGAAGGTGTTCGTGGTCGAGCAGAACCGCGACGCGCAGCTGAAAACCCTGCTGGTGAACGAGGCGCACATCAACCCCGCCAGCCTGATTTCCGTATTGCACTACGACGGCACCCCGATTACCGCGCGCTTCATCGTCAGGGAGATTGCCGCCGTCGCTGCGGCGCTGAACGTGCGCCCGCTGAAGAAAGACAAGGCAGCTTAGATTAAACATTTCGAGGGGATATCCCCCAACGGGACTTCCTTCAGGGCGCATCCCCTCGTGCTCCCCTATATTGGACGGTACAAAGGTACTAAATGACCTATCTGACCAAACCCAAGCTGCATCACCCGACGCTGCAGAAAAACGAGGTCGGCTACACGCGCCGCGACTACGAGGGCAGGATCTCCACGCTCTGCGCCGGCTGCGGCCACGACTCGATTTCGGCCTCCATCATCCAGGCGTGCTGGGAGCTCGACATACAGCCGCACCGCGTGGCCAAGCTCTCCGGTATCGGCTGCAGCTCGAAGACGCCGGACTATTTCCTCGGCAACTCGCACGGCTTCAACAGCGTGCACGGCCGGATGCCCTCGGTGCTGACCGGCGCCAACCTCGCCAACCGCGAGCTGATCTACCTCGGCGTGTCGGGCGACGGCGACTCCGCTTCGATCGGCCTCGGCCAGTTCGCGCATGTCATGCGCCGCGGCGTGAACCTGACTTACATCCTCGAGAACAACGGCGTCTACGGCCTGACCAAGGGCCAGTTTTCCGCCACCGCCGACGCGGGCTCGAAGTCCAAGCGCGGCGTGGTCAACCGCGATGCGCCGGTGGACACGGTCTCGCTCGCGCTGCAGCTCGGGGCGACTTACGTCGCGCGCAGCTTCTCCGGCGACAAGAAGCAGTTGGTACCGCTGATCAAGGGCGCGATCGCGCATCCGGGCGCCGCCTTCATCGACGTCATCAGCCCCTGCATTGCGTTCAACAACCACGAGGGCAGCACCAAGAGCTACGACTATGTGCGCGAGCACAACGAGAGCGTCAACCGGCTCGATTTCTGGCCGACGCGCGAGGCGATCAGCGTCGATTACGAGGAGGGCGCGGTGATCGACGTGCCGCAGCACGACGGCTCCGTCCTGCGCTTGCGCAAGACCCATCCGGAATACGACCCGCTCGACCGCGTCAAGGCGCTCAACTACATTGCCGAGCACCAGGCCAAGGGCGAACTCGTCACCGGGCTGCTCTACGTCCATCCGGACGCGGAAGACCTGCATGCTCACCTCAACACCGTGGATATGCCGTTCAACACGCTCGGTGCGAGGGAGCTTTGTCCGGGCGTCGCGGTGCTGGAGAAGCTGAACGCTAGTCTGCGCTAGGCCTACCGGTGGCCGGCAGGCAGCCGATCGCGGCTGCGCCGAGGACGCAGATTGTCATTGCCATGAGCGGCTCCTCGGACGGCCTGTTGCTTGCGGTCCTTGCAAGGGCGGCCTGGCAGGTGCTCACTCCATGGTGTTCGAAAGCGTGCCGACACCTTCGATCGCAATCTCGATCTTGCTTCCCGGCTTCATCGTTCCGGCGCCCACGGAGGTCCCGCATGAGACGATATCGCCCGGCAACAGCGTGAGGTCCTGCGAGATCAGGCTCACCAGGCGAAAAGGCTTGAAGAACATATCCGCGACCGCGTAGTTCTGCCTTTCCTGATCGTTCAGGATGCTGCGAATCACCAGCGCATCCGGATCGAGTCCGGTCGCGATCGCCGGACCGAATACACCGAAGCCGTCGAAGCTCTTGCAACGGGCCCATTGCGGGAACGACGGGTCGCGATTGAGAATATCGACGGCGGTGACGTCGTTCACGCAGGTGTAGCCGAAAATATAGTTGGGCGCCTCGGCTTCGGACACGCCGGCGCAGCGTTTGCCGATGACGATACCCAGCTCACCTTCGAAAATGACGCGGCCAGTGTAGGATTTCGGGCGCGGGATCTGCAGGCCCGCAGCATGGAATGCCGTCTGCGCCTTGAGGAAATAGAGCGGCTCCGCCGGCTCCTGGAGGTTTTGCTTGGCGGCGAGCGCGTGGAAATTGTTCCACAGGCACACCATCTTGCTTGGCTCGCAGGGCGTGAGCAACTTGACGGCGTCCAGCGGCAGGACGCGCTTGGTGGGCCTCGCCTCGTCAAAAGGACTTCCCTCGTAAAGCGAGATCTTATCTTGCTCGATCGTGCCGTAGGAAACTCTACCCGCCTCCGAAAAACGAATCCACTGCGCCACAGTATTTCTCCTTAGAGTGCCTGACAAAACAAGGGGAGCACCCGTCTTCGCGCACCCCTGAATCGGGCGCCTGACGGCAATTCCGCCGGGCGCTCCTGAAGCTTATCTCAAAACGAGGGGGTATCTCTCCCTTGTGCTCCCCCGAATCAGTGGTTATCGGTAATTGCGCAATGACCCGCGCACGATCATGTCCGCCTCGCCTGGCCAGGCGTGCAGCAAGCATCATGTTAGGCGCTTATCAGTCAAGAGTTGACAGAAATGGCACAGATTTCGATAAATGGCGACGATGCATCCGCGGGGGGATTTACAAGGGGGGGATGCATCCCCCCTTGTTCGTTGGATAAAGGCTTTTCCTCTGCCGGAGACACTTTGCTTGGTTCCGGCTTGTCCGGCTTAGGGGGGAAGGCAAACGGCGCCGCCAATCAGCATGAGATAGACGCGGAGCGCCAGGCCAGATACGCCGATGCCGGACAAATTTTCAGCCGGATTGAAATCCGCTGAAACATTTGTGTTCTTTCGGCGGTCTAACGGCAGGCGACAACCGTGCGAGAGGGCCCCGCGGCGGCCGCATCCACCCGGGTTCATCGTGGACACACAGACCATAGCCGCCCTCCGCAAAGCCTTCTTGCCCGGCTGTGCTGGACAGCTCTTATTACGAAATCGCAATTGCCGCGGATCGATAAGGACACATGACATTCTTCAAGCTCGAACACGCCAAGCCGGTCTACTACGCCGACTTTGTCGCTTACACGTTGATGATCGCCCTGGTATCAGGCCTGTTGATCCGCTACGCGCCGCGCGACCAATGGCGGCATGTCGTACTTTCAGTGGCCGTGGCCCTGGCGCTATGGCCCCTCATCGAATACGCGCTCCATCGATATGTGATGCACCACCTGGAGCCGTTCAGGGGCTGGCACATGGAACATCACAAGCGCCCGCACGCCCTGATCTGTACGCCGACGATTTTCAGCGCAGGACTGATCTTCACGCTCGTTTTCCTGCCTGCGCTGGCGCTGGGGAATCTTTGGATCGCGACAGGGCTGACGCTCGGTGTGACCATCGGCTATCTGGCCTTTTCCTTGACCCACCACGCTGTTCATTACTGGCGCGCCGATGGCGCGTGGCTGAAGAACCGCAAGCGCTTGCACGGCATGCATCACCGCCCCGGAAGCGCCTGCGACTACGGTGTGATCACCTCGTTCTGGGATGACGTGTTCGGTACGCGCTCGGGGCCGGGGAAGCGGAGCGGGAACGCAGAAAACACCTAGTGTCCCGAGTCGTTAGTTCGTTGAATAAATGGCTGACGCGAAAACAAAGGTTGAAGCAGAAAAGCGGCGAAATCGACGCCAGACAAGGCGCAAAGCGCAGCAAGCTTGGACACCTTGCGAGCATTTGCAACGCCGTATGGCGTCGATTCTCGGTGTCTTTTCTTCAGCGAATTAGCGACTCGGGACACTAGGGCATTTTGCCGCGTCCCTGCGGACCTCTGCGCTCGAGGTCGAGCCTACGTATGATTTTTCAGGACCCTGTTCAAAAAGGCCTGGTGCGCGGCCACACTAGCTGCCTGACTGCCCCGCAAGCTGGTCGAGGTCGGCGGTGATCGCGTCGGCCGAGTCGTGCGGCACCATGATCAGCCGGCTGCGCCCGCTGCCGTCGAACACGAACACCGCGGAGCTATGCGTCACCTCGTAGTTGCCGTCCGCGCCCGGCTTGCCGTAGGAATACGTCACCCGGTAGCGCTTGGTGAGCGTGCGCAGTTCATCCTGGGTGCCGACCAGGCCCACGAACCAGGGGCCGAAAGCGCGAACATACTCGTGCATGCGGCTGACGCTGTCGCGCTTCGGATCGACTGTCACGAACAGGACCTGAATGCCCGTGCCGTGATTTTTCGTGTTCTTGAGCGCCTGCGCGAGTTTCGCCAGCGTCGTCGGGCACACGTCGGGGCAGTTGGTATAGCCGAAGTACAACAGCACTATCTTGCCGTGGTAGGTCTGCGCGGTCACCGTCTTGCCCGAGTCGTCCGTCATGTGGAAATCGAGCGTCGGCATCAGGCCGTCGATGTTGTCGGTACGCCATTGAACCTTGTGCGAGCAGGCCGCCAGCGCTGCGCACGCCGCCAGCACTGCCAGCAGTCGTGTCAGCCGCTGCGCCATGGGCTCGGCCTCGCTTCGTTCAGCACGGTTTCAGGCACGTTATCTTGCGGTCGGGCCGCGCACTTCGAACTGCGCGGTGACCTTTCCCCCGCCGGAAAACATCAGCGTGACTGGAATCCGCGAACCCACTTTGACGCCGTGTTCGGCATGCATGAACATCAGGTGATAGCCGCCGGGGTGAAACGCCACTGTTCCGCCGGCCGGCAGGTCGATCTTGTCCACCGGCATCATTTTGGATGTGCCGCCTTCTTCTACGGTCTTATGCATCATCACCATGGCGTAATCGGGCGAACTTGCTCCGACCAGGGTGATCGCATCCTTGCTTTGGTTGTGCAGGGTGAAGAAACCTCCTGCGGGCACGCCCGCCGGCAGGTGCCGGATCCAGGCGCCGGAAACGGTGATGCCTGCGGCCCATGCGCTCGCGGCGAACAATGCGGATGCGAGCAGAACTGTCAAACGCGCCATCTTGATACGACCCTCTTTGGAACGTGTCGGGAGAAAAGCATGGAATGCGCGCATCGCGCGCAAAAAATATTTTAACACCATACCGGCATAAGGAAACGCCTGCGCTCGTCGCTATTGGCTGCGCTTCCTGGTGGCGAGGCCGGCCCAGGGCCGGGTTTGACTGTCGTACGTTCGTTTCAAGGCAAATGCGCCCTGATTTTGCGAGACTCCGGCTCTCCGGGTAAACTACGTCCGGTGTTAGTATGTCCGTGCATATTCGCAATTTATCGAACAATGCCCCGGGGTTTTCGCAACCCTCCCCGGTGGCGCGGAGAAATGGGTGGCCATAGATCAGACAAGGCACGTAACAGTTCTGTTCGCCGACGTTAGCGGCAGCACGAAA
>DATKUQ010000076.1:0-5203 GCA_035530495.1 Burkholderiales bacterium | reverse complement strand
CGTCGTTCGCGCTTTTTCGACCGGACGTGACCGCGAAATAGCCGCGGAAGTAATACACCACTTGCGCCACGACCCGCGCCCAGTTGATCGAGTTGACCGCGCCGATCCTCTGGCGCTTCTTGAACGCGGCATCGTTGTTCGCCGCCTTGACGATGTCCTGGCAGTCGTCGAACACGCCGCGCACGGCGATGTTGTATATGTTCGCGTCCTGCAGCGAAAACATCTGCGCCGTCTGGAACGCGCTCATCTTGCCCAGCGGCGAAAGCATGAATACATTCACGCCATGCTTTCCGCGCAAGGCGTACTCGGCCGACGAGCCGGTGTCGCCCGAGGTGGCGCCGAGGATATTGATGTGCTCGCCGCTTTTCGCCAGCACGTACTCGAACAGGTTGCCGAGCAGCTGCATCGCCATGTCCTTGAACGCCAATGTCGGCCCGTTGGACAATTCGAGGATATGCAGGCCCGGCTCCAGGGTCTTGACCGGGGTGATCGCCTCGGTGCGGAATGCCGCCTTGGTGTAGGTCTTCGCGCACATGGCTTTCAAGTCCGCTGCGGGAATATCGTCGCAGAACTTGTGCAATATCTCGTAGGCGAGCTCGGCGTAGGACAGCTTGCGCCAGGCAGCGAGTTCGGCAGCGCCGACGTGCGGATAGCGCTCGGGAATGGCGAGCCCGCCGTCCGGGCACAGTCCGCCCAAGAGGATTTGCGTGAAAGTCTGCGGCTGCATGCCGCCGCGGGTTGAAACGTAGCGCATTCCGCAGCTAGTTCCGCCCGAGTTCCTCGAGCCGGATGCGCGTGACCTTGCCCGACACCACCGCCAGCGCCTCGATCGCGACTATGGCCGCGTTGATGTGCTTCTCGCGCGTCTCGTGGGTGAGCATGATGATGTCCACCTGGTCCTCGCCCTCGGACGGCTCCTTTTGCACCATCGCATCGATGGACACGCCGCGATCGGCGAGGATGCGGGTAATGTCGGCGAGCACGCCCGGCCGGTCGACCACGCGCATGCGCAGATAGTAGGACGTGACCACCTCCGCCATCGGCAGGATGGGGACGTCCGACAGTTGGTCGGGCTGAAACGCCAAGTGCGGCACGCGATGCTCGGGGTCGGCGGTGTGCATGCGCGTCACGTCTACCAGGTCCGCCACCACCGCGCTCGCGGTCGGCTCCGCGCCGGCACCGGCGCCGTAGTACAGCGTCGCGCCGACCGCATCGCCTTTCACCAGGATCGCGTTCATCACGCCTTCGACGTTGGCGATCAGGCGCCGCGCCGGAATCAGCGTCGGGTGCACGCGCAGCTCTATGCCTTCGGGCGTCCGGCGCGTGATGCCGAGCAGCTTGATGCGGTAGCCGAGCTGTTCGGCGTAGCGTATGTCTTCCTGCGTCAGCGCCGATATGCCCTCGGTGTAGGCCTTGTCCAGCTGCATCGGGATGCCGAAGGCGATCGCCGACATGATGGTGAGCTTGTGCGCGGCGTCGATGCCCTCGATGTCGAACGTCGGGTCCGCTTCGGCGTAGCCCAGGCGCTGCGCCTCCTTCAGCACGGTGCCGAAGGCGAGGCCCTTGTCGCGCATTTCCGACAGGATGAAATTCGAGGTCCCGTTGATAATCCCGGCGATCCATTCGATGCGGTTGGCGGTGAGGCCTTCGCGCAGCGCCTTGATGATCGGGATGCCGCCGGCGACCGCGCCCTCGAACGCGACCATCACGCCTTTGGCCTGCGCCGCGGCGAAGATTTCGTTGCCGTGCGTCGCGAGCAGCGCCTTGTTCGCGGTGACCACGTGCTTGCCGTTGGCGATCGCCTTCAGCACCAGCTCGCGGGCGATGCCGTAGCCGCCGATCAGCTCGACCACGATGTCGATCGCCGGATCGTTCACCACCTCCCAGGCGTCGGCGGTGACCGCGGCCTCATCCCCGACCAGTTTGCGCGCCCGCGCCAGATCCTGGTCGGCGACCTTGACGATGCGGATGCCGCGCCCGGCACGGCGCTGGATTTCCTCCTGGTTGCGCGCGAGTACGTTCCAGGTCCCGCCGCCGACCGTGCCTATGCCCAGCAGCCCCACGCAGATCGGATTCATTGCAGCTGCTCTCCGCGAATCTTCGTCACAGCAATCCGTCCTTTCTGAACATTTCCTTGATGCCGCGCAGCGCCTGGCGCGAGCGCGCCTCGTTCTCGATCAGCGCGATGCGCACGTGATCGTCGCCATAGTCGCCGAAACCTATGCCCGGAGACACCGCCACCTTGGCGTCGGTGAGGACCTTCTTCGCGAATTCGAGCGAGCCCATGCCGGCGTAGTGCTCCGGAATCCTGGCCCAGATGTACATCGACGCCTTGGGATTGGTCACCATCCAGCCCATTTCGTGCAAGCCTTTCACCATGACGTCGCGCCGGCTCTGGTACTTCAGGCGGACTTCCTCGACGCAATCCTGCGGGCCTTCGAGCGCGACGATGGATGCGACCTGGATCGGCGCGAACGTGCCGTAATCGTGATAGCTCTTGATGCGCGCGAGCGCGTGCACCAGGTCCTTGTTGCCGACCATGAAGCCGATGCGCCAGCCGGCCATGTTGTAGCTCTTCGACATGGTGAAGAACTCGACCGCCACGTCGCGCGCGCCCGGCACCTGCATGATCGACGGCGCCTTCCAGCCGTCGAAGGTGATGTCGGCGTATGCCAGGTCGTGCACCACCATGATGTCGTGCGCTTTGGCCAGCGCGATCACACGCTCGAAGAATTCGAGCTCGACGCACATCGCCGTCGGATTCGAGGGAAAGCCGATCACCAGCATTTTCGGCTTGGGGATGAGCTCGCGGATCGCGCGCTCGGTTTCGGCGAAGAAATCCACCCCCGGGGTCATGCGCACCGAGCGGATATCGGCGCCGGCGATAATCGCGCCGTAAATATGGATCGGGTAGCTCGGATTGGGCACCAGCACCGTGTCGCCGCGATCGAGCGTGGCGAGCATCAGGTGCGCGAGGCCCTCCTTCGAACCTATCGTGACGATGGCTTCGCTGTCCGGATCGAACTCGACGCCGTAGCGCCGCTGGTACCAGCCCGTGATCGCCCGGCGCAGCCGCGGTATGCCCTTGGACACCGAATAGCCGTGCGTGTCGTTGCGCTGCGCCGCCTCGACCAGTTTGTCGACGATGTGCTTGGGCGTGGGCCCGTCGGGGTTGCCCATGCTCATGTCGATGATGTCCTCGCCGGCGTGGCGGGCAGCCATCTTCAACTCGTTGGTGATGTTGAAGACGTAAGGCGGCAGGCGGTTGATGCGGTCAAACTGTCTCATATGGTGCGATGCAAATTAGAGCTGTAACAAAACGAGGGGATACCTCCCCTCGTGCTCCCCTAAGTCAGCCGTAACAAAATGAAATTTTGTTACGGCCTCTTGGGAGTAAGTTAGTCGCGGTAAGTGCTGAAAAAGTTTATAATTTTAGCTCATTTGGGCCCTGCCTTGAAGCTCCATCTATCCAACATCTCCGGCATCAACGTCTTCACCGGCTACGGTGAGGGCTACGTCATGGTCAACCGGCAACGCTACGCGCAGAACCTGGCGGTGCTGCCTGACCGGATCCTGGCCGATTGGCAGCCTGCCGGCTTCGACCGGCTCACGGCGGCGGATTTCAGCGTGCTCGCCGGCCTGGCGCCGGAGATCGTGCTGCTCGGCACGGGCGCGCGCCTGCGCTTTCCGCGGCCCGAGCTCACGCGCGCGCTCATCGAGGCGCGCATCGGGCTCGAAGTCATGGATCTCCAGGCCGCCTGCCGCACCTACAACATCCTCGCGGCAGAAGAGCGCAAGGTCGTCGCGGCGCTGTTGTTCAGTTGAAGGCCGTCGCGCGTACCCTTTTGGTGTTGCTCGCCTTCACGGCGGTTTGGTTCTCCAATATCGAGTACCGCAAGCTGGTCAATCCCGACGAGGGACGCTACGCGGAGATCCCGCGGGAAATGGTGGCAAGCGGCGACTGGATCACGCCGCGCCTGAACGGCCTCAAGTATTTCGAAAAACCCGCGCTGCAATACTGGGCCACGGCGACCGCCTACACCCTGTTCGGCGAGCATGCATGGACCGCCAGGCTGTGGAGCGTGCTCACCGGTTTCCTCGGCGTGTTCATGGTGTTCTTCACGGGCCGCTGGCTGTTCGGCGCGCGCGCGGGCTGGTACGCCGCGCTGGTGCTGGCCTCCAGCCTGCTCTATGTGCTCATCGGCCATGTCAACACCCTGGACATGGGTGTGAGCTTTTTCCTCTCCGCCTCCGTATGCGCCTTCCTCCTGGCGCAGCGCGATGCTGCAGATTCACGTGCGCGCAGCCGCTGGATGCTCACTGCCTGGGCCGCGACCGCGCTGGCGGTGCTGTCCAAGGGCCTGATCGGCCTGGTGCTGCCCGGCGCGGCGCTCGTCCTCTATGTCCTGATCGAGCGTGACTGGCGCCTGACCGGCCGTCTGCGTCTGCTCGCCGGAAGCGCGCTGATGCTCGCGCTTACTCTGCCCTGGTTCGTAGCGGTATCGCGCGCCAACCCGGAGTTCTTTCATTTCTTTTTCATCCACGAACATTTCCAGCGCTTCCTGACCAAAGAGGCCGGACGCTACCAGCCGCCCTGGTATTTCGGTCCGGTGCTGCTCGCAGGCATGCTCCCGTGGACGCTCACCATGTTCGATGCCCTGGCGCGGGCGTGGAAGCGCGACCCGGGCCAGCGCTTCCAGGCGCAGCGCTTTCTGGTGCTGTGGTCCGCGGTGGTGTTCTTTTTCTTCTCGGCCTCTGACTCGAAGCTCGTGTCCTATATCCTGCCAATGTTTCCGGCGCTGGCGCTGCTCATCGGCGTGCGCCTGACCCAACTCGGCGCGCGCGCGCTCGCCTGGCAGGCGCTGCCGGCTGCGCTCGCGGGCGGTACGCTGCTCGCGCTGCTGCCCGGCATCGCACGCTACGCCAGCCGCGAGGTGCCGGTCGCGATGTTCCGCGATTACGCCCACTGGCTGATCCCGGCTGCCTTGTTGCTGGTCGTCGGCGCCGCCGCCTCCGCCTGGCTTGCATGGCGGCGCAAGCCGAATGCGGCGATTGCCGTGTTGGCCTGCGCCGGTCTCGCCTTCGCGCAACTCGCCTTGAGCGGCCACGAAAGCCTGTCCCGGGCCAATTCCGCGTATTATATTGCGCAGGAAATCAAGCCCGATCTCAAGCCCGGCGTGCCGTTCTACAGTGTCAATACCTA
>DATKUQ010000075.1:0-3276 GCA_035530495.1 Burkholderiales bacterium | reverse complement strand
GGCCAAACGGGGACACGGTCACGGGTAGAAGGCAAGCTATCTTTGCGCCCCGGATCGGGCTCTATTCATTGCAGTTTTGTTGCTGTCCTGCCCATTGCGACTTAAGTTTGCCTTAATTCTGACCTGCCATCCTTCAGCCGTACACCGCCTCCATTGTGGAGGGCTAGTGCGGCAATCGGAGCTGTTGGTAGGAAGTGACCGCGATTACAGCCAATTCGTGACCTTAGGCACCCGACGAACGATCAACCGCGGGCTAGAGTTCACGTTAATTCAGTAACTGGGCTGAAGTACCAGGAAACCGGTGCCGAGAATAGGAGAAATGCAATGTCTTTGAATATGGAAACAGTCCGTACGGACAAACCGGACCAAGGAGGCCCGCGCTATGCGCCAGGAATGGCGTTGCCGGGGGCCGATACGCACAGGGTCCTGCGCAACACTTATTTGCTGCTCGCGCTGACCATGATTCCGACCATCGTGGGCGCGTATGTCGGGATGGCCACCGGCGCGGTTTTGGTAGCCCACCCGATGGCGAGCACCCTGATCATGCTTGCCGCAGTCATCGGACTGCAGTTTGCGATCATCGCCAACCGCAACAGCGCAATAGGTGCCGCGCTGCTGCTGCTGATGACTGGAATCCTCGGCTGGTGGCTGGGGCCGTTGCTGACATACGTGCTGGCGATGCGCAACGGCGCCGCGCTGGTCGGCTACGCCGCCGCGGGCACCGGGCTCATCTTCTTCGTGATGGGCGCAATCGCTACGACCACCAAGCGCGACTTCGGTTTCATGGGCAAGTTTCTGTTCGTGGGCATGATGGCGCTGCTGGTCGCGATGCTTGCCAACCTGTTCCTGCACATCCCGGCGCTAGCGCTAACGATCTCGACGCTGGTGATCGTCGTGTTCTCCTTGTTCCTGCTGCACGACCTGAACCGCATCGTGCGCGGCGGCGAAACCAACTACATCGTCGCCACGACCGGCGTTTACCTGAGCCTGTTCAATATCTTCGCCAACCTGCTCTCAATTCTCGCGATGCTCGGCGGCGGAGGCAGGCGCTGAGGCGCGCTCCTCGGTTTCGCTGCGATATGGTTCGGCACCGCTATTCAACGCAACTCGAGCTTGATTACATGACGCAAGACGTGTTCTGCAAATTCTTCTCTGACTCAATCACTCACTTGGGCCAGTTCCAGCCACAGGCGGCCAGCTCACTTTATCCCTTTTCAAAGCTGGTCCGCCAGGAAGACTCCCGTTCCCTCCCTAGCGGGAGTCTTCCACCTCTACCCGCAGACGGTTTGACGGCGCGAAGCTAGCAATTGGCCGTCTCGGAGAGCCTCTTCACAGCGCTTTATTACCGGAAAAAATGTTATTTGCATCACGCAAAGCAATTCCGACATTGCCGGCTATCGTAAGAAACGGCGCGATGGCGCATGGGGTCGCCGGTCGGGTATGGGCGATCCGAGCGGCCGTGGCGTAGTCGCCGGCGGAGAGGGCCGATAGGACGTCGGCGAGGGCCTGAACGTATTGGCGGCGGCGCGGGCGGGTGACGAACGTCCGATTCCCAAGCGCGCCATCCCCACGGATTTCATCGATGCCGACACCAGATACCGAACCAGTCCGACCGCGGCACGAACGCTTCGACCGCGCCTTCTTTCGCGATGTCTGGCGGCTCTCCGCGCCCTATTTCATGGAAGCGCAGGATCGCTGGGTGGCGCGCGGCCTGCTCGCCATGGTGCTGATCAGCACCGCCGGGCTGGTCTACATCAACCTGCGCATCACCAACTGGTACAACGTCTTCTACGACGCCCTGCAGCACTACGACAGCGTGCATTACTGGGGCCTGCTCGGCCAGTTCACGCTGCTGGCGCTGGCGGCCATCGCCCTCAACGTCTACCAGACCTATCTTTCGCAACTGCTCGACCTGCGCTGGCGCCGCTGGCTGACGGGCAGCTTTCTCGACCGCTACCTGGCGGCCCGCACCTACTACCATCTGGAGCTCTTCCAACGGCGCCAGGATAACCCGGACCAGCGTATCGCGGACGACCTTACGGCCTTCTCCCAGAACACGACCAGCCTGTTCACCGGTCTGCTCAGTTCGGCCGCCAATCTGGTCGCCTTCATCGGTCTGCTGTGGGTGCTCTCGGCCAAGGTCGTGCTGCCCTGGGGCGGCGCCGAGCACCATATTCCCGGATTCCTGGTCTGGGTCGCTCTTGTCTACGCGGTGTGCTGGACCTGGGTGGCGGCAAGGGTCGCCAATCCCCTGATCCGGCTGAATTACGACCAGCAGCGTCTGCAGGCCGATTTCCGTTTTTCGCTGATGCGCCTGCGCGAAAACAGCGAAGCCGTCGCACTGTACGGCGGCGAGGCCAGGGAGCGGACCAATTTCGACCGGCGGTTCGACCGCGTCTACGACAACTACGCCCGCCTGATCCTCAGGCGCAAACGCTTCAACTGGTTCAGCGCCTACTTCAACCAGTTCGCCGTCATCCTGCCCTTCCTCGCCGCCGCCTCGGCCTACTTCGCCAAGGTGGTGCAACTGGGGTTCCTGATGCAGGTGAGCTCCGCTTTCGGCAACGTGCAGAGTTCCTTCGCCTATCTGGCGCAGAGCTACGACAGCCTGGCCCTGTGGCACGCCGTGGTCGACCGGCTGCGCGGCTTCATCGAGTTGATCGAGGAGGTGGAGGCGCTGCAGGTCGACGCGCGGCGGATCGAGCGCGTGCCGGGCGACATCCTGCGGGTGCGCAAGCTGACCCTGCGCCTGCCCGGCGGATCGGCCGTGATCGAAGCCCTCACGCTGCAGCTGCGGCCCGGCGAGCGGCTGCTGGTCGCCGGCCCGTCCGGGATCGGCAAGAGCACCCTGCTCAGGGCGCTCGCGGGCCTGTGGCCGTACGGCGAGGGAAAAGTCGAATTGCCGACCGGCCGCGACGTACTGTTTCTTCCGCAGCGTCCCTATCTGCCGCTGGGCAGCCTCCGCGACGCCCTGCTCTATCCCGCCGGCGATCCCGAGACACAGGACGCGGCGCTGGAAGCCCTGCTCGAACGGGTGGGCTTGTCCGCACTCGCTCCCCAACTCCACGCCGTCGAACCCTGGGCGCAGGTGCTATCGCTGGGCGAACAGCAGCGGCTGGCCTTCGCCCGCGCGCTGCTGCTTGAGCCGCGCTATCTGTTCCTGGACGAGGCGACCTCCGCGCTGGACGAGCCGGCCGAACAGGCGCTTTACTTGCTGTTGGCGAAGGCGCTGCCGTGGAGTGCGATCGTCAGCGTCGGTCACCGCGGCACCTTGCG
>DATKUQ010000074.1:0-4760 GCA_035530495.1 Burkholderiales bacterium | reverse complement strand
CCACACCCGCGCCTCCGCCTGGTTTCGGTCCTCGTGCGGTGACGGGCACGGTAACGCCTGCCGAGTCGTTCCCGGTAGCTCCACAGCCAGGCGTGCGAACGCAGTCGCTTCAGGAAATCTTCAGCGGCACGAGCGTAGCGAGGTAAACATGGACGAAACCCTCCGCGCACAAATTGAAACCGCTCGCTCGCAGGGCTACTCGGACGCCGAAATCACGCAGTTTTTGTCGTCCCGTGACTCTCGCGTTCAGCAGGCACTATCTCAGGGCTACGCTCCGAGCGAAATCATCAATTTTTTGTCTCCAGCAGCGCCTGCGGCCCCCGAGCCTGCACCCGTCGAGGCCCCGACGCCTGCCGAAGGCCCCGGCGTCTTGGAGACGCTGGCCACCTACTCGCCCCTGGGCCAACTGACGCAGCCCGGCGCGCTGGAGCGTCTAAAGGCCGAAGCAGCGGGTCTCGTTCGCGGCGCAGGCACCATCGGCTCGACGCTGGTCGAGCTTGCTCGCACGGGCCCGGCCGGCCTGGGCGGCCAGCCCATCAGCACGCTGCCGGCTCGCGCGGCCGAGCGCGGCGCGGCCGTCACCAGCGGCATGGAGGCACTCGGCGTTGACACCAGCCGGCCCGAGCCTCGCGGTGGTGCGCTGGACTTCCTGAACGTCGGGCCGTTTGCTGGCGGTCAACTCGCGGGCGAGATCGCCGGCACGGTAGGCGTCGGCCCTGCACTGGCGCCTGTGCTGCGCGGCCTGGGTGCTGCGCCTGCCGTTGTGCAGGCCGTGCAGACCGGCGGTATTGGCACCATCCCGGCCACAACGGGCATGTCCTTGGGCCGCAACATCGCCACCCGCGCAGCAGGCGGCGCAACCGCAGGCGCTGCTGGCGCCACGCTGATCGAGCCCACACCCAAGAGCGCGGCGGTCGGCGGTACGGTGGGCGCCGTACTGGCCCCCGTGGCGCAGGCCGGCGTTGTCGGCTTCAAGTCGCTCAAGGCGGTGGCAGACCCGTTGTTCCAGCCCCAGCAAGCCGCCGAGGACGCGCTGTATTCGTCGATTGGCGGTCGGGCAGACGATGCCATTGCCGCGCTCGAAAAATCGCGCCTGGTGCCCACCACGCCCGGTTTCAAGCTGACACTGCCCGAGCGGCTGCTGGCTGGGGGCATGCCGCCAAACGCGCCGCTGGCCGCGCTGGCCGATAGCGTGACCGGCGCCAGCCCCCGGGTGCTGCAAGAGACCTACGAGTCGCAGATGGCGCGCGTTGGGGCGCTGCAAGGTCAACTGGCCCGCATCCGTGAGGCACTCAGCCCGCAAGGCCCCCGCCTTGCGCCCGTGGAAGAAGAGCAACTGCGCGTGGCGCAGTCGGAACTACTGCAACAGCTCGACCAAGAGTTCGCTGGGCTCGACATCGTGGGCAAGGCCATCTCGTGGCGCCTGCCGGTGGGCGTGCGCGAGCCGGGCCTGAAGTTGCAGGCCGACACCCGCGAGCTTGACAAGCTGCTGCGCGCCACTGTGGGCCGGCCGGAAATCAGCCAAGCCATCGCCAAGGCCGGCGACGCGCAGATTGACTTGTCGGGCATCGTCGCCCGCGCTGAAGAAGTGCTTGGGGCGCCGCTTGCGCAGTGGAAAGGCAACCAAGCGGCGCCGAACGTCGCTCGTTACCTGAACGAGATCCAGGGCGTGGCGCCCGATCAGCCGGTCATTCTCGGGCCTGGTGGCGAGCCGATCACTGAGCCCGCAGCCGCGTCAACCACATTGGCGAAGTTGGACGGTTTGCGCAAGGCCATCGGCGCGGACATCAGCGACGCATCGCGCGGCGTGGGCGCGCTGTCGCCGCAGAAAGTCGGCGCATTGAAATCGCTGTACGCCTCGGTGTGGGACACGGTAGACGACGCTCCGCTTGACCAGGGGGTCAAGGATCTGTACTCGAAGGGCATCGCTGATTTCAAGAACGTCCTCGTGCCGAAGATCCGCACGGCCGAGACCGCCAAGCTGATCCAGCCGACGACGTTCAACCAAACGTCGATCATGCCGTCAGACGCGGTGGATCGGTTCTTGGCCAGCGAAGACGCGGCGGCGCAGTTTGTTACATCGTTCGCCGACCGCCCCGAAGCCGCGCTGGCGCTGCGGCAAGGCATCATGGCGAAGTTTCGCCAGGCCGCTGAAGACCCTGCAACGAAGATCATTGATCCGGCAGCGGCCAATCGGTTCCTTCAGCAGAACGAGGCTGTGCTCAACATATTGGAACAGGGTGGCGTTGGCGTGCGCAGCGGCATCCTCGATGTGCGCCGCCAAGCACAGAACTACGCCGATGGGTTCGCGGAGTTGCAGGCGCTGGCCGAGCCGTTCCGCAAGCGCACCCCGGTCGAGACGATTGACTACATGCTGTCTGACGGCGCACGCATGAAGGCCGGCATGGATCGCCTCGGCGACAACGGCCGCGACACCGTGCGCCGCTACCTGCTAGAGCGGCTGGACGCCAACTTCCAGGCCGACAACCCTGGCGCCGTGCTCAAGGAGCTGCTGACGCCGAACGGCACGGTCAAGGGTGCCTACAAGCAGGCCCTCGGCACCGATGTGGTGGACACGCTGCTGACCCGGGCGCAGGATCTGCGTCGCACGCTGGATCTGGTCAGCCGCAGCCCGGAGCTGAAATCGCAGAACGCGATGAAAGTCTGGCTCGACACCAACAAGTTCACCCCGCAAGAACTGACGGACCTGGCGCAGCTGACCCGCGACATCGACCGCATCCGCGCGGTTGAGGAAGCGACGTCTGCCGGCCGGTCGCTTGAGACGCCTGACGTCCAGCAACTGGCGCAGGAGTCCACAGAGATGCGCGGCGCCAAGTTCCAGCCGCAAAAGATCCAGTCACTCAGCGTCATCCGCGCGGCCATCAACCGTGCGCAGATGGTTGTTGAAAAAGCCGTCAACCGCAAGGCGCGCGACCAACTTGCGGCTATCATTTACCTCAACCCAGATTCAGCCGCCGAGGCTTTGCGCAATGCAGCCGCTCGCGCCGCGCAGCCGACTCGCCCGAGCGTCTCTCCAGCCGTCGTCCCCGCTGCCGCAGGCGCCATCACCGGCCCGACGTTCTTCCAGCCCGGCGCGCCGTCCGTCCTGACCCAGGAGTAACCCATGTCCGCCCTCTCCGTAAATCCCACGTTCCCCATTTTCACGGACACGGACGGCTCGCCTTTGGAGAACGGCTACATCTGGCTGGGCACGGCCAACCTGAACCCGCAGACGTCGCCGATCACGGCCTACTGGGACGCGGCGCTCACGATCCCCGCCGCGCAGCCGATCCGCACCCTGGGCGGGTATCCGTCGAACGCCGGCACGCCTGGGCGGCTGTACGTCAACAGCGACTACAGCATCCAGGTGCAGAACCGCAACGGCAGCGTGGTGTATTCGGCGCCTGCGGCGACGGAGCGGCTGTCTGGTGTGGTGATCGAGATCGACTCCACCGACGTCTCGTTCATCCAGGCCGGCACCGGTGCAGTCACGCGCACGGCGCAGGCCAAGATGCGCGACACCGTGAGCGTTAAGGACTTTGCCGGCAATCTTGCAACTGCCGTCACCGCGATTGGCAGCGCTGATACGACGTTGGTGATCAATGACGCGGTGACGGTATCCGCAAATTTGACCATTCCCGTCAACATTACGCTGCGCTTTGAGAATACCGGCTTAATCACGATTAGCTCTGGCGCTCGGCTATTCATTAACGGTGCGGTCCAAGCTGACCGATTGCAGCAAATCTTCTCCTGCAGCGTTTTTACAAACCCCATAACGGCCAGCATTGACGCAAACGCGCTGGTTATCACATCCGTCACTTCTAGTACGGTGGCGCCCGGTCAAATTGTGACAGGCGTCGGATTGCGATCAGGCATCCAAATTTTCCAAGCCTACGGCACCACGGGCGCTGGCACCTACGCAATCAACGGATACAACGGCATCATTGCATCGCAGGCAATGACGTTGGTCAGTAGCCCGGTGATTTTCGGCAGGGGCACTGTTGAAGAGGTGTACCCTAATTGGTTTGGCGCTGTAAACGATGGCGTGACCGATAGCACGACGGCAGTTAATCTGGCCGTCTACAGTCAGACTTGGGGTGGCACGGTCAGGTTTCCGGCTGGTGGATATGTTGTTACTGGTGGCACGGTGCTGCACCCCGGTATGACGGTTGAAGGCGATGGGGTGAACAACGACTATTCTGGAAGCCCGCCGCCGAATCAAGTCAGCTTCATGTCTACGATCTTCGTGACGGCGGACAACACCAGCGCATTCGTTATTTCGGAGCGTTGCAATCAAGTCAACATCAGGAATCTGGTGTTTTCCACCAAGAACCCGCCATACCTGAGCGGTGGTGCTTACGCGCCATTTGGTACAAACAGAAAAGCCATTGTCTATGAAGGCCACGCGCCCCAAGGCATTTTCGGCGGCGTCATCGAATCGTGTCAATTTTTCGGATTTACGCAGGCCATCATTGCCAACGATTCGTGGGCTCTTGTTGGCGATGGCGTAGGCCCTGCGGGGACGTATTGGGACGGAACCGCCAGCGTCACCTATTACGATTGGCAGATCAATCCGTTGGAAGTGGCGAATTGCCAATTCGTCGGTAATTCTTACGGCATCTTTTTCAACGCAAACAATTGCGATGCATGGCGCATTGTGGATTGCGTGTTCATCATGCCGCCAAACGGAATCGGCGTGCATCTTGTAAGGTGCGGGTTTCTTAAACTGGACAACTGCTTTGCTTTTGCCGGAAATCTTA
>DATKUQ010000073.1:0-7342 GCA_035530495.1 Burkholderiales bacterium | reverse complement strand
CTTGCCCTCGGGCGTGCGCGGCAGGTTCATCAAATCGAGCGTGGATACGCGGAACAGCTCGCCCGCGCCCTCGGCGTCGGACGAAGTGATGATCGGCGTGTTGACCCAGACGAAGCCGCGCTCGTGGAAGAAGCGGTGGATTGCCTGGGCGACGCTGTGGCGCACGCGCGTAGTCGCGCCGATGACGTTGGTGCGCGGGCGCAGATGCGCCACTTCGCGCAGGTACTCCAGGGTGTGCGGCTTGGGCTGGATCGGATACGTGTCGGGGTCTTCCACCCAGCCGAGCACCTTGATTTCGCTTGCCTGCATTTCGAACGGCTGGCCCTTGGCCGGGGAGGGAACGATAGTGCCGGTCGCCTCCAGCGCGCAGCCCGCGGTGAGATGCAGAACCTCGTCGGCGTAGTTGGGGAGCGTGGCGGGCGCCACCACCTGCACCGGATGGAAGCAGGAGCCGTCGGATAGGTGCACGAAGGAGATGCCGGCCTTCGAATCGCGCCGCGTGCGCACCCAGCCCTTGAGCGTGACCGGGGAGTCGGCCGGCGCGCGGCCGGAGAGGATGTCGTGGCAGCTGCAGAGAGTCATGGTCGAAGCGATAGGTGCAAAGAAATCAATTGGCCGGAGGCAGCGTCGGCATCAGGGACGCGGCCGGCGGAACGGATGGGTGGAGGACAAGCCGCCGTCCACCGCGATCGCCTGTCCGTTGATGTAGGAGGCCTCGTCGCTCGCGAGGAAGGCTGCCAGCGCGGCGATCTCGTGCGGTTCGCCGTAGCGCCCTAGCGGGTTCAGCTGGCCGAGATTGGCCTCGGTGCCGCGCCCTCGCGCATAGTCGAAGATCGGCTTGGTCATGCCGGTTTCGATCAGGCCGGGGCAGATCGCGTTGACGCGCACGCCGCTGCCGAAAAACGAATTCGCCGCGGTCTGCACCAGGCTGATGATGCCGGCCTTGCTCGCGCTGTAGGGATTGCCGCCGGCATTCGCGCGCAGTCCGGCGACCGATGCGGTGCAGACGATGGAGCCCGATCCTTGCTTCACCATGTGCGCTCCGGCGTGCTTGAGCGCGAGGAAAGGGCCGATCAGGTTCACGCGCAATATCTCCTGCCAGTGCTCGACCGTCTGCTCGAACAGCGGCACCATGCCGCCGCTGATGCCGGCGTTGGCGTACACCACGTCCAGGCCGCCGAACTCGGCGAGCGCGCGGGCGACATAGGCCTGCACTTCCGGCTCGCTGCCGGCGTCGGCGACCATCGCGATCGCCCTGCCGCCCGCGGCCTTGATCTGCGCGGCGGTTTCGTCCACCGCGTCGCGCGTCTTGTCCACTGCCAGCACCGCGGCGCCTTCGCGCGCGAACAGAAGCGCGCTTGCACGCCCGATGCCGCTGCCTGCGCCGGTCACGATCGCGCGTTTGCCTTCGAGTCGACCCATGTGTTGCCTCCGGATATGGTTATTGCGTTTGAACGATGAGCACGACCATGCGCGGCATCGTGGTGCGCGACGCTGTGCGCGGCTATTTTCTTACGATGACCTCCGGGCCGCCGGTACCCGCGGTCCGCTCATAGACGCCATCCCCGGCTTTCTTGTACTTGGTCAGGCCGGAGTGCTTGATCTTGTCGTCCGACACCGAGTAGGTGCCGCCCAGTGCGACGGCACTGATGCGGCGCTCGCAGGGCTGGCCGCAGGTCGGGCAGGCGCTGAGCTTGGCATCGGCAATGCGCTGCATCACCTCGAAGCGGCCATCGCATTTGTCGCAGTGGCCCGAGGTGGGAGCGTATTCGTAAATCGGCATGGGCGTATTTTACCGCGGACGGGAACGGCAGCGTATGGCCTCGCGCGCCGCCGGCAGCCCAAATGGGACCGAGCCTTTACACGATCGCCAATTTAGTTGGCCGTGGGAAACTCCATGCTCGCCATTTCCCGCAATGCAGCCTCTTCGCGCAGGAAGCTGTCCACTGCCCTGGGATCGAATTGGCTGCCGGCCATGCGCAGGATTTCCGCCTTGGCGGCGTCGAACGGCAGCGCCTTTCGGTAGGGGCGGTCGAAGGTCATGGCGTCCAGGGTGTCGATGACGGCAAACAGCCTTGCTGCCAGCGGAATTTCCTCGCCCTTGAGCCCAGCCGGATAGCCCGAACCATCGAAGCGTTCCTCGTGACACAGGACGATGTCCGCAGCCATGGACAGGAACGGCAGCTTCTGCAGGATCAGATGACCGTTGCGCGGATGCTCCCGCATCACGCGCCATTCCTCATCCGACAGTCGCCCCGGCTTGAGCAGAATGGCATCGGGGACGCCGATCTTGCCGATGTCGTGCAGCAGGCTGCCCCAGTAGACTTCGCGCAGCTCGTTCGCACTCTTGTAGTGGTGCGCGGCCAATAGCAGCGTATGGGTCGCGACGCGCTGGGAGTGCAGTCCGGTTTCCCGCTCCCTCAAGTCCAGGGCTTCGGCGAGCGATTCGACGAACAGCTCGTATTGATCGCTTTGCAGGCCCCCGAGGCGCTTGCGCGAGCCCAGCAGACAATGCTCACAGGTATTGCGTTCACGCAGCCGGGCATATTGCCGCTCATGCGATACCGAACCGCACTCCGCGCAGGCGGCGGCGAAGCCGGTAGGCGCCGTGGCGGAAGAATTCGGTCTTTCCATCGTTATCCTGCAGCGCGGGGTCTTTTCAGACTGCCATTGGACTCGGCGCTGCTGGCGAAGTCAAATCGGATCAGGGCGCGGGCGCAGGGAACAAAAAAAGGCCGGGATCGAGTCCCGGCTCAAGGTAGTACAGGAGAAAATGAGCGGAACAATACGAAAGCTCCGCGTGAGTTTGTTCCTTCTGGCCCCAGTGATCATATGGACCGGCTGCCCAAGGCGATATTAGGGCAAACCCTTAGTTCGGCCAATTGCGAGCAGCCCGCCAAGCTCGAAACAAGCCTCGACACAAGCGTTGCAGGCGAAACTGTCGCGCCGTCGAGCTTGCTCAGGATAATTTATTGCGATCCCAGGCCATACGCGCGCCCCGCTTGCGCAGCACTGCGCGTTGAACCTTGCCTGTGGCGGTCTTGGGCAGCTCGGTCACGAGTTCGACGAAGCGCGGCTGCGCGAAGCGGGGCAACAGCCGGTCGGCCTGGTCGAGCAGCCTCGCCCGATCAAACGTGTCCGCATTGTCGGGAACGATCGCCAGCATGACCTCGTCTTCGCCGCCGGGCAGATCGGAGGGCACCGCATAGGCCGCCACCTCGGCCACACCCGCCAGGCCGGCGATGACCGCCTCGACTTCGGCGGCGGAAATGTTTTCGCTGCGGCGACGGATGCAGTCTTTGATCCGGTCGACGAAGGTCACGACGCCCTCGGCGTCCATGATGCCGGCATCGCCGGTGTGGAACCAGAGATTGCGCCATGACTCCACGGTCTTTTCGGGCAGATCGAGATAGCCGGCCATGAAGCCCCAGGCGGTCTTCGGCCTGACGAGAATCTCACCGATGCTGCCTGCGGGCAGTTGCCGATCGGTATCGGGGTCTGCAATGACGACCTCGAAATGGCGCTCATACACCCAGCCGGCGGCACCGGGGCGCGACTGACCGACGCGCCCCCAGATGGGAATATTGCATTCGGTCATGCCGAATCCGGAGATCACATCGCGAATTCCGTAACGTTCGCGAAAAACCGCCTCGTGTGCAGGGAAGTTCGGGGCGTTCATCATTGCCCGCAGGCGGTGGTCGCGATCCTCGGCCGTGGCAGGCTGGGCCGCGATGAACGCTGCTACGGCACCCAATCCGTTGGTGACCGTGGCGCCGTAGCGGCGGATGTCCGCCAGCCAGCCCGATGCGCTGAAGCGGGCGCGCACCACGGCCTGTGCGCCCGCGATCAAGGTTGCGCCCAGTTGCATCAGCAGACCATTGGCATGAAACAGCGGCAGCACGATGTAGTAGCGGTCTTCGGGCTGCAGCGCCACGGCTTCTATCGCCCCGAGTCCGTAAAGGTAGCAATGCGCATGCGGCATCAGTACGCCCTTGGCCGGACCGCTGGTGCCCGAGGTATACATGACGCAGGCGATGTCCTGCGGTGCGGGCAGCGCGGCCTCGCGCGGAGCTGCCTCGCGCCAGCGGGCCCAGGCCATTTGCGCGAAGCCCGCAGCGGTATGCGCGGGCGCGCTTCCCACTACCACTATCCGCTGCAGCCGAGGCAACTGGCCCGACAGTGCTTCCAACTCTTCGAGGAGCGTTGCGTCGACGATGGCCAGGCGCGCGCCGCAGTTGTTGATCTGGTGCAACAGGAAGGCGCCGCGCAATTCGGTGTTGAGCAATACCGCAGTTGTGCCGAGGTAGCCCAGCCCCATCCACGCGCGTACGAAATCGAGGCCATTGGGCAGCAGGACTGCGACGCGCTCCCCGGCTTCGATGCCGAGGCTCGCGATAAAGCTCGCCACCCGCCGCGCATCGCTGTCGGCAGCAGCGAAACTCAGGGACTCGCCATCGACGACGCTGATCCAGGTCGCGTCCGGCCGCTTCGCCGCCTGTTCGGCGAGCACCTGCGGCAATGCCCAGCCCGTGGGTTCATGCAGTGCGCTATACAAAAACGTTCCTCCAGCGTCCGACGGCGCCTAATGGCAATGAACGAACCGCTCAATGTCGCGCATCAGGCGGGCAGTCGCGCGGATACGACCTGATTACGGCCAGCGTGCTTGGCGTCATACAGGGCCTTGTCGGCCGCCCGAATCAGCGTTTCCGCAGTGCGGCCATGGTCCGGGAATACGACCGCGCCGAACGAGGCCGTAATCCGGCCCAGATCCTCGTTTTTGTATTTCCACGACATTCCGTATATCGCGGTGCGGATATCTTCGGCGCGCTTGGCCGCAAGCGGCAGGGGCGATTCCGCGAGTAGCAGCAGGAACTCTTCTCCGCCGACGCGGGACGCAACGTCAGTGTCCCGGACATGCGCCCGCAAAATGGCGCTGACCCTTTGCAATACCGTGTCCCCGGCGGCATGACCGAAGGAATCGTTGATGCGCTTAAAGTGGTCGATGTCCAGTGCGATCATGGAAAGCTGACGCGACTTGCGTTCGGCTCGTGCCAGTTCGCGAACGAGAAACTCATCCACAAAGCGCCGGTTGAACAAGCCGGTAAGAGAGTCCCGGGTCGACTGCTCGCGCAGGGATTCGCGCAATCTCATATTGGCATGCGCAAGACTCAGGTCTTCCGCCACCGCGACCGCGAGATCCAGGCAGGGGTCGGCAGATGCCTCGTTCTGCGTAGTTTCCGGAATGTTCTTCAGATGCTGCAGGTGAAATAAACCGATCATCTGAGCCTGCGCGACCAGGGGCACGCAAAGAGACGGAAGTGCCGCGGATTCCGGTGCAATGTGCTGGCACAGCATTTCGCCGCTGCCGCCGCCCCGGACGCCATGTGGCCGCAAGCTGCGCATCGCCCAGCAATCTTCCCATGCAAGCGATTCGCTCGTAAGCGAGGCATCGCCCCACGTTGCAGCGCGCTCGAGATAGTCGCCGGTCGCGTGAAGCAGGTAAACGGTGCCGGTCGCGGCCGGCCATAACTCGGGACCGAAACGCTCGATGGCGGAGTTTGCCTCGCGCGCGGTCAAGGCAGACTTGAGATAACTGCTGAGCTTGCGAAAGATGAGTTGCTCTCGACGAAATTGTTCCAGCTCGTAAATCTCGTCCAGCAGCTCACACACCCGCTCGTCGCTGGTTTGCTGCCGTAACTCCGCTGTCCGCGCGTCCTCGTCGGCTTGTTCGTCGCCCGGTTTGGCCACGGCTCTGATCTCCCTGTTATTTGCTTGAGCTGGATGCCTTTAGGACCGTTGCTAAGTATAGCTGTGCGCGGCGATGAACGGGTACCTGACATGGGGAAGCACGCAAAAGGAAACGGGAATCACGCAACATGAAACGCGTGGCAACATTCATCCCGTTGATTGGGATAAGGTTTATGGAAATTCGAGCCTGCGCTTGGCGCGAATCATGGCGCCGCTACCCGCGTTTTCGGTCGAGGCCTTGAGGTGCCGTCATAGGGCGCCGGGCGGGACGACGCCGAATTTGTCCGCCCAGGGAGCGAGCGCCGGCAGGATGGATGCTTCGAGTGCTACGCCCTCGCGCAATTGCCGCTCGCGGCGCGCGAGGCCCATCTGCCCCGGCAGGCGCACGCGATCGAAGCCCGGGCGCGGCGGATTATCGAGGCAGGCTTGCGTTACCCAATCCATCTGCCGGCGGAATGCCTCGCCGCCGCCGAAGGCTTCCGGATCGAGAATCTGCAGGAAGATGCTGGCGCCCAATGGTTCCAGGGTATCGGCGCGGCCGTGACCGGCGAGGCCGGCGGTGAGCGCCTCCACCAGCAGCGCCAGCCCGTAGCCCTTGTGACCGGCGTCCAGTCCGCCCAGCGGCAGTATCGTTCCGCGGCGCGGCGCATGCAGGACCGCGGGGTCGTCGGAAGGCTCGCCGTTCTCGTCGATCAGCCAGTGCTGGGGCAGGCGCCTGCCTTCCTTGCGCAGGCGCGTGGTCAATCCGTTGGTGGTGATCGATGTGGACACGTCCACCAGCACCGGAGCCGCGCTGGTCGGAAAACCGATCGCCAGCGGGCTGGGCGAAAACAGCGCGCGCAGGCCGCCGAAAGGCGCGACGCTGCCGCCGCTTGGCGCGGAGGAAAGCAGCAGCATCACCAGGCCCTGGTCGGTCGCGCGCTTCAGGTAGGCTGCAAGGCAGGCGATGTGATGGCTGCGGCCTATGGTCACGGTGCCGCTGCCGTAAGTCTTTGCCTTCTCGATCGCGAGCTCCATCGCGCGCAGGATGAGCCACGGTCCCGGCAGGCGCTGTCCGTCCCAGGTAACGACCGCGCCATGATCGGCGAGCGTGATCGGCTCGCCTTCGAGTTTCATTTGCCCCGCCTCGATATGCTGCAGATAGGTAGGGAGAAGCTGCAGGCCGTGGGTGTCGTGGCCGAGCAGGTCGGCTTCGACCAGGATGTCGGCGACGTCATGGGCGCGGTCCTGCGGCATTCGTGCGGCTGTCAGCAACGCCGTCGCGAACGCCACGAGTGCAGCGGCCTCGTAGCGCGGTCCCGTGGTGTTGTCCACTGATTCCTCCTTGTTTAGAGCATTCTAGTGCGGATGACACATAATGTGCTCAAGCGCATCCGGCGCCGGCCGGCTGGGGCTCTGGTGTTGGCATCAAGCTCCGCCGATCGGCCATTTCATTGACCGTTGTCATATCTCCGGAACCGAGTAGAGATAGCCTGAAGCCATCGTCCACGGGAAGACGAGCACCGGCGAATCGGCTGCACGGTATGCACGCGATCAAGCTGGTGCGCATTGTCGAAATGCACCAAGCGAATAGCCCGTCTGTCCTTTCGAAGCA
>DATKUQ010000072.1:0-2174 GCA_035530495.1 Burkholderiales bacterium | reverse complement strand
CTGGGCGCGGCGAATACCGCAGACATCTTCTTTTCCGCACGCAAGTTCAACGCGGCCGACGCGCTCGCCATGGGCTTCGTCAATCGCGTGGTGCCGGTGGCCGAACTGGACCGCGAGTTCACGGCATATTGCGAAATGGTGGCCGAGAACGCGCCGCTCACGCTGGCCGCGGTCAAGTTTTCGATTCGCCAGACCGGGCTGGACCCGGCCGCGCGCGATCTGGAGCAGAACGCGCGCATGATCGAACGCTGCTTCGACAGCGACGATTACCGCGAAGGCCGGCGCGCCTTCATGGAAAAACGCAAACCCAGCTTCCAGGGCAAATGAATTGCCGGCCGTGCTGCTGCGGCTAGCGACAGACCAGCACCGGGATTTTGCTGTGGACCAATACCTTCTGCGTCTCGCTGCCGAGCACCAGCGCCGATAGCCCGCGCCGGCCGTGCGAGGCCATCACGATCAGATCGCACTTTTTCTTCTTCGCGGCCTCGATGATGGCTTCGTAGGGGCTGTTGCTGACCGTGTGGAAAACATCGCACTCCACCTTTTCCACTTCCGCTTCGACTTCGATCGCGGACAGGCAGCGGCGCGCCTGCTTTTGCGCAAATTCAGCCTCGGCCTCGGCCGGCGGCACCCGCAGAATATAGCCCTCGGCATAGTAGGTCGAGCTGACGTCGGGGACGACGTGAAAACCCGTAATTTTCGCACCCAGCGCTTTGGCCAGCTTGACCGCCTGTTTGGCGGCCTTGACCGAAAGCCTGGAACCATCGGTCGGAACGAGGATGTGTTTGTACATGCTGTCTCCTTTCGCGCGGGTCGCGTTGCGCCTGCGCCTGAGCGATCGCCTCTCCCGCTGTTGCGGGTGATCTGGATCTACGACCAGCTTAAGCCGCGGCTTCGGCCCCGGCTTGATCAAAATCAATTCGAGGCGCGATGCAGGGACGCTGGGAAAGAATGCGAAGCTAGTCCTCGGTGCTGACGCTGCGGATGGTGACGCCGCCCGATTTTTCGTCGTGATCGAGCTTGATCAGCTTCCTTGCTTCGGCCTCGTCCAGCAGCTTGCCGAAGGAGCGAAAACCGTAGAAGGCCTCGTTGAAGCCGGGATTGCGCCGCTTCAGCGCCTGCTTCACCATCGAACCCCAGATTTTTTCCTCCTCGCCGCGCTCGGTTATGAGCGCCTCTATGGTTTCCATGACGATGTCCAGCGCCTCCTGCTTCTTGTCGTTTTCCTCCTGCGGCTGGGTCTTCGCTTGGGCGCCGGCGGCGGCTTTGGGGGCAGGCTTCTTGCGCGACTGCTTTTTCGCTTTTTCGCGCGCCAGGTCGTCGTAATAGATAAACTCATCGCAGTTGGCGATCAGCAGATCGGAGGTGGAATTCTTCACGCCCACGCCGATTACCGTTTTGTTGTTTTCGCGCAGTTTGGATACCAGCGGCGAAAAATCCGAGTCGCCGCTGATGATGACGAAAGTGTCGACGTGCGACTTCGTGTAGCACAGGTCCAGGGCGTCGACCACCATGCGGATGTCGGCGGAGTTCTTTCCGGACTGGCGCACATGCGGAATTTCGATCAATTCGAACGCCGCCTCGTGCATCGGCGCCTTGAACTCGCGGTAGCGCTCCCAGTCGCAGTAGGCTTTCTTGACCACGATGCTGCCTTTGAGCAGCAGGCGCTCGAGCACTTTGTTGATGTCGAATTTGTCGTACTTGGACTCGCGTACTCCGAGCGCGACGTTTTCGAAGTCGCAGAAAAGAGCCATGTTGATGTCGGCTGCTGCGCTCATGTTGATCTCCGCTGGATGCAGGTTATAAGGTCAGGGCTCAGGCGGCGCACGCTCGTACCCGGGGCGACGCCTGCTCGGGCCGCCGGCAGGATTGCCGCGCCGGGAACTGGCGCTATGTTAACGCGGATTCGCTGCGCGCGGGCGACTTCGGCGCGGCACGGTCCGTAGTCGCGCAAGATGCGCGAGCATATAATGAACACGCGGTATTTTGAACCGCCGTCGCGAAGCAACTAACCATCGATCCGGAGCGCGAGGCGGCTGTTTTCCTGGCACGGGCGGCCGTCGTGGGCGTGGCCCGCTTCGATTGACGTTCGACAAACGCATGTCCGAAAAGAAGATAGCATCCCGGCCGACCGTCATCTTCGACCTGGGCGGCGTATTGCTCAGCGTGGATTT
>DATKUQ010000071.1:0-3912 GCA_035530495.1 Burkholderiales bacterium | reverse complement strand
CGGACTCCGGCTCGAACGGCGCTTCCAGTTCCCGCACTTGCGCGCCCAGCCCGAGCAGCATGTCGCCGAGCACGTGGTCGGCGGCGATGCGCAGGTAGCCGTCGCCGATCTCGACCGCCACATGGCGATTTCCCAGGTGGTAGGCGGCGCGCGTGAGTTCGAACTGGTCGGCGCAAGTGACGTGCATCACTTTTTCCGGCGCGGCTGCGACCCGTACCACGCGGCCGTCTTCGCTCTCGAGACATTCGCCGCCGCGCAGGATGGCGCCGCGTTCGGTCTTGAGCACCGCTTCCTCGCCCGAGGCGAGGCGCACGCGCAAGCGGCTGCGCATGCGCAGATCGAAGGGCAGCACCAGTTCGCCGTAGGGCTGGTCAACCGGTTCGCAGCGGATTGTCAGCGTCAACATTGGAAATTCTCTTGGGCGCCGGTCCAAAATTCTCCGTCATTCCGAAGCCGCAGGCTGAGGAATCTGCTTTTTGCGCGATTCAAAAGCAGATCCCTCGCTGCGCTCGGGATGACAATTGTTGGCTTGCTCATGGCGTATTTTCAGAACAAAAAATAACGCTGCGCCATGGGCAGCACTTGCGCCGGCTCGCACTCGAGCAGCTTGCCGTCGGCCTTGACCTGATAGGTCTCGGGATCGACCTCGATCTTCGGCGTGTAATGGTTGTGGACCATGTCCTGTTTGCCGATCTTGCGCGTGTTGCGCACCGTGACCAGCGGTTTCTTCAGCCCCAGCGCCGCGATCTTCGGATTCTTCAGTGCCGCCTGCGACACGAAAGTCACCGATGTCGCAAGCGCGCCGCCGTAGGCGCCGAACATATAGCGGTAGTGCACCGGCTGCGGCGTGGGGATGGAGGCGTTGGGGTCGCCCATCGCGGCGGCCGCGATCATGCCGCTCTTCAGGATCAGCGAGGGTTTGACGCCGAAGAAGGCGGGCCGCCACAGCACCAGGTCCGCGAGCTTGCCCGGCTCGACCGAGCCCACGGCATGCGCGATGCCGTGGGTGATCGCCGGGTTGATGGTGTATTTCGCGATATAGCGCTTCACGCGGAAGTTGTCGTTGCCCGCCGTATCCTCTGCGAGCGCGCCGCGCTGCACTTTCATCTTGTGCGCGGTCTGCCAGGTGCGGATGATCACTTCGCCCACGCGGCCCATGGCCTGCGAGTCCGATGCCAGCATGCTGAACGCGCCGAGGTCGTGCAGGATGTCCTCGGCGGCGATGGTCTCGCGCCGGATGCGCGATTCGGCGAAGGCCACATCCTCCGCGATCGCGGCATCGAGGTGATGGCAGACCATGAGCATGTCCAGATGCTCGTCGATGGTATTCACCGTGTAGGGCCGCGTCGGATTGGTCGAGGAGGGCAGCACATTGGCCTCGCCGCAGACGCGGATGATGTCCGGCGCGTGGCCGCCGCCGGCGCCTTCGGTATGGTAGGTGTGGATGGCGCGGCCCTTGAATGCGGCGACCGTAGCCTCGACGAATCCCGATTCGTTCAGGGTGTCGGTGTGGATCGCCACCTGCACGTCCATTTCGTCGGCGACCGCGAGGCAGCAGTCGATCGCCGCTGGCGTCGTGCCCCAGTCCTCGTGCAGCTTGAGGCCCATGGCGCCGGCGACGACCTGTTCCTTCAGCGCGGGTTTCTGGCTGGCGTTGCCCTTGCCGAGGAAACCGAGGTTCATCGGGAAGGCCTCCGCCGCCTGCAGCATGCTGTGGATGTGCCAGGGTCCCGGGGTGCAGGTGGTGGCGAAGGTGCCGGTCGCCGGGCCGGTGCCGCCGCCCAGCATGGTGGTGACGCCGGACATCAGCGCCTCTTCGATTTGCTGCGGGCAGATGAAATGGATATGGCTGTCGATGCCGCCGGCGGTGACGATCATGCCTTCGCCGGCGATGATCTCGGTGCCCGGACCGATGACGATGTTGACCGCCGGCTGGATGTCGGGATTGCCCGCCTTGCCTACGCCCGCGATGCGGCCGTGCTTGATGCCGATGTCGGCCTTGACCACGCCCCAGTGGTCCACGATCAGCGCGTTGGTGATCACCGTATCGGCGGTCTCGCTGGAAGTGCGCTGGCTCTGGCCCATGCCGTCGCGGATCACCTTGCCGCCGCCGAATTTCACTTCCTCGCCGTAGACGGTGAAGTCCTTTTCCACCTCGATCCACAGCTCGGTGTCGGCGAGCCGCACCCGGTCGCCGGTGGTGGGGCCGAACATTTCCGCATACGCCTGGCGTCCGATCTTGAGGCTCATTTTGCGCTCCCCTTCAGCTTGCCCATGACCTTGCCCTGAAAACCATACACCTTGCGCTCGCCCTCGAGTTCGACCAGTTCGACCGTGCGCGTCTGGCCCGGCTCGAAGCGCACCGCGGTGCCGGCGGCGATGTTGAGGCGCATGCCGTAGGCCGCCTCGCGCTCGAAGGCCAGCGCATCGTTGGTCTCGAAGAAGTGGTAGTGCGAGCCGACCTGGATCGGCCGGTCTCCGCTGTTCGCGACCTTGAGCTTGACCGTCCTGCGCCCGGCGTTCAACTCGATCTCGCCGCCTCTGATGCTCATTTCGCCTGGAATCATGTGTGCATCTCCGATTAATCCGCTTGCGTCATTCCGAGGCCGCGGGCCGAGGAATCTGCTGTTGCGCATTCAAAAGCAGATTCCTCGCTTCGCTCGGAATGACATTTGCGGGAGCTACGCATGTGCATTCTCCTAGACGATCGGATGATGCACGGTGACAAGTTTGGTGCCGTCGGGGAAGGTGGCTTCGACCTGGATCTCCGGGATCATTTCCGGCACGCCCTCCATCACGTCCGCGCGCGCGAGCAATGTCGTGCCGTAGCCCATCAGTTCGGCCACGCTCCTGCCGTCGCGCGCGCCTTCCATGATGGCCGCGCTGATGTAGGCCACCGCCTCGGGGTAGTTGAGCTTGAGGCCGCGCGCCTTTCTGCGTTCTGCCAATAACGCTGCGGTGAATATCAGCAGCTTGTCCTTCTCTCTCGGCGTGAGTTCCATGCTTCGTTCCCTCCTTCTGCCGCTACGTTGCCCAGATGCGCGGCGGCACTGCGCTGCGCCCGGTCAGGGCCGGCCGCAGCAGGGTCCACAGCGCAATGAAGTAATGCATCGCCGCTTCGCTGCTGTGGCCCAGATAGCGCGCGAGCAGCACGCGCGGCAGCACCGTGATGCCGCAGCGCTCTCCCGCTTCGGGCGCGACGCGGCGGCATTGCTCCAGCAGGTCTTTCGGTATCTCCCTGCCCGCTGCGATCAAGGTTGCGCTCACCGTGCGGCCTGCCAACCCCGCCTTCGATGCCAGCATCGGATCGTCTCCGGCGAGCCGTGCATATTCGCACCACAGCCGCCGGCCCTGCTGCCACACCTCGGTGCGCTGGCGCAATTCGCCCGAGTTGAAGCGCTCGCCGCAAGCGCTGCGCCCCATGCAGCTCATGTCCCAGCCCAGGTACAGCGCCTCCTCGTGCAGCCTGACTTCGGTCCTGACATCGGCGCGCGCGGCATCGAACACGATCGCCGGCTGCGGCAGCCATTCGAGCACTGCGCCGCTGCCGATTTCGAATTGCTGAATCAGGCTCGCTTTGAGCTTCGTGCTCTTGTACCACTTGCCCGCGCCCGGCGTGGTCAGCAAAGCGGCCGCGCCTTCGCGCAAGCGCAGCTCCAGCTGCAGCGCGTCGCCGCCGGCGATGCCGCCGGGCGGATGCACGACAATGCTGTGGCATACCGCGACTCCCTCCGGATAGAGCGCCTTTTGCACCAGCAGCGGCCCGCTGTGCGTGCGCCCGGTGAGCGCGGTGCGCCCGCCTTGCCGTGTGTACTCGAGCGCAAGCCGCGCGTGCCAGGCTGATTTTGCAATCAACATGACCAAACTATAGCGCGAGGCAGGCTTTTACGTTATCCGCCTCCATGTCCGCAC
>DATKUQ010000070.1:0-20641 GCA_035530495.1 Burkholderiales bacterium | reverse complement strand
CGCGGCCATCGAGCACGACATACATGAATGCGCCGACAGCGCCTGCGCTCATGATGACTTTGTCGGCCGCAAATTCGGCGGGCTGCTGCGCGGCAAGTTCCTTTTGCAGACTCGCGAGCGTCTTGCGGTCCAAAATATCGCTGTGCTCGGCGGGCGCGACCGTCGAGCGGGCAGCGCCCAGTTTGGCGATACTCTGGCGCAAACGCTGGACCATGGTGCTCATCAGCATCAGCGCGAATTCGGGTTTCTTCTCCAGCGCCGCGTGAAACTGCTTTTCGTCCAGCGACAGGACGCGGCAGTTGATCTTCGCCATGGCCGTCGCGCTCCGCGGCAGGCCCGCGATCACCGCCAGTTCGCCGAACACATCGCCGGGCTTGACCACGCCGAAAAACCTGTTCTGAATCATCAGGCCGATTTCGCCATCCAACAACAGGTACATCCGCGCGCCCCTGGAAAACAAGCCTCCCGCTTTCTCGTTTTCGGAAAAGATGGGCTTGCCGGCCGGCTTCTCTTCCAGCGTTCCGGCCGAGCGGAAGAATTCCAGCGCGACGGCTGGTTGATAGAGCGGACTTTGCGCGGCGACCTGTGCCGCGGCGTGCGCTGCCGCTTCGGGGCGAGGCCTGGGTTTGGCCGAGAAATCGAGGTCTTCCATGGACCGGGATATTTTAATCCCTAAACCGGACTAGCTGGAACCAAGCAAAGTGCCTGCGGCGGGGGAAAAGCCCTTATCCCACGAACAAGGGGACTTCCTTCGGGGCGTTGATCCCCCCGCGCACGCGTCCTCGCCATTTATCAAAATCTTTGCCATTTCCGTCAACTCTTGACTGATAAGAGAGTAATTCGTCCGCGGGCGCGCGGCGGCGGAACTTCGGGTACATTCCTGCGTATCCGGAGGTCTCGCGCTCGCCTTTATAATCGAGAAAATCCCTATGGCTGCCCTACCTACCCTGCGTCAACTCGGCTATCTGGTCGCCTTGGCGCAACACCTCAATTTCACGCGCGCGGCGGCGGCCTGTTACGTTACCCAATCGACGCTCAGCGCCGGCCTGAAGGAGCTGGAGGCGACGCTGGGCGCATCGCTGGTCGAGCGCGACCGGCAGACCGTAATGATGACGCCGCTGGGCCTGGAGGCGGTCGAGCGTGCGCGCGCGCTGATTGCGGCTGCCGAGGACCTTGCGGCGCTCGCCGCGGCGTCGGGCGAGCCGATGACGGGAATGCTGCGCCTGGGCGCCATACCGACGATCGCGCCTTTCCTGCTGCCGCGCATACTCCCCGGATTGCGCACCAAGTACCCGACGCTCAAGTTGCTGCTGCGCGAAGATGTCAGCGCCAACCTGCTGCAACTGCTGGCGGGCGGGCAGCTCGACTTCGTGCTGCTTGCCCTCCCATACGACACCGGAGATATGCTGCAGCGGAAGCTGTTCGACGACGAGTTCTGGCTGGTTGGACGCGACGACGACCCGGCGCTCAAAGCCAAGCGCGCGACAGTCAGCGCGCCGGTGGCCGAGCGGCTGGTGTTGCTGGCGGAGGGCCATTGCCTGCGCGAGCATACGCTTTCCGCCTGTCCCCACGCCGAGTCGGCCAATGCCTCGGGCGTAGAGGCAACCAGCCTGCTGACCCTGGTGCAGATGGTGGAGTCGGGCATAGGCCTCGCGCTGGTGCCTGAAATTGCGCTCAACAGCGGCTTGCTCAAAGGCACCAGGCTGGTGGCGCGCCCGCTGACGCCGCCGGTGCCCAAACGCAGCATCGCGCTGCTTGCGCGGCACTCCAGCGCAAAACGGGTGGAATTCGTGGCGCTGGGCGACTTCATCGAGGCTGCACGCAAGCGCGAACATTACGCCGTCACGACATCCAGAGGGCGGCGGCGCCAGGGCTGAGGCGCGCGTATGCGCCTGCCGGACCGATCGGCTAGCGGCGGGGGATCGCCTGCGAGCGTGCAAGCACCGAGCGCACGAATAGGCGCGTATATACGCCAAAATTCCTGAGCAGACCGGCGACCGTGCTGGTCATCGCTTGGCGCGCGGCCGGTGGCGACTGCTCGAGCAAGGCATATAAATCCGGTTCGGGCTCGGTTTCACCCAGGACATAGCCCGGGTCGGAGACGTACTTGGCCGGCAGACTCCGTTCCAGCACCCGATCGGTGGCGCCCGCCAGCGCATTGGCTTGCCTGCTGATCACTTCGCGCGCAGTACTGTCCGCAAATGCCGCGCGTCCGGCATCGCTCGAAACGTCTTCGAGGGCGCGCATCAAGGCGTCGCCGGCGTCGTGGCGAAGATAGGCATTTCTCATGCGGTGGTACTGATAATTCTCCAACGCAAGATGGCGGTTGGAGACCAGGGTGATGGCCTCCTTTTTCGGTTGGTGCCAGCCCAACAGGTCGACCGTATTGATCCATAGCATCCGCGGCACACTCACCCCCGGCAGCACGGTCGCGTGGTAAGGCTGGGTCAGATCCTCGACGTAATGTAGCGCCCAGCCGGCGAAACGCCAGCCCCAGTAAGGATGCCCCGTTTGCAGCGCGTAGACGGCGATGGATTGCCACAAGTGGATGCGATATTCCGGATAGGTCCGCCGCAGGAAAGGGGCGACCTTATACACGATGGCTGCCTCGTGGAAAAAGCCCATGTGAAACGGCGCCTGGCTGCCAAATTCCAGCGCCGGATTGCCGAACGGCTGCTTGCCGAAGCCGTAGGCTTTACCGTAAGGGGTTCCATTGTTTTCCCACAGGCCGATGTCCATGCCGTAGTCCGGCTCGTCGGTGGCGGTCGCAATCACTTCTAGCGGCGCGACCCGGTCCCCCTCGCGCAACTGCAGGAACACGCTCTGCTGTGCCGTGCTCGCGCCCCGCCGCGTGGTGACATCGGTCCAGGGCAAAGTCGCTTTCCCCGCCACGTCAGCTCCAGGCCGCACCTGCAGGAACAGTTTCAGTTTCATCCCGGGATTGATGCGCAGCGCCGCGATAAAGCGCCGCCTCAGTTCGGCCGGGGTCCCGCCCGCCTTGAATGCGAGGGCTTCCGGGCGCGCGGGGTAGAGCGGGACATGCGCCCTGGCCCAGGCTTCTTCGCGGCGCAACAGCTTTTCCAGTCCCGGCGCTTCGGCGACGAGAAAGCTATCCAGGGTTTCCGCCTTGATCGCGGGCGCGTTCTCGATTTCAGGCATCACCGCCAATGCCGGCCACGCCTCCAGGGTGTGGTTGCTCCAGGCCGCGGCCGGCCCGCAGACGCAACACAGCGCCGCCACGATGACAATGCGCCCGACTGTTTGCTTCATTTGTCCTCCCTGGGATCCGGGCTGCGCAAAACGTTCACGCCTAATCCATCCGGGGATAAGCGGTGATTTTCTGGATTTCGACATACAAGGGCTTCAGCCGAGCGTACATCTTGCGGTAGACGCGATGATACAGCTGATCGTAAATATCCCGATGCTGCGGCAGCGGTTCGAATACGCGCCCGATGCGCGTCATCGCGGCCACCGCGCTGGCGAAATCCGGGTACAGCCCCAGTCCGACCGCAGCGTCGATGGCCGCGCCCAGCGCGGAAGTTTCATAGATGTGCGGCCGCGCCGTGCTCAGTCCGAAAATATCCGCCGTCAATTGCATCGCCGCGTCGCTTTGCGAGCCGCCGCCGGAAACGCGCAGCGCAGCGACCGGCACGCCGCTGCGCTTTTCGATGCGCTCCTTACCTTCGCGCAAAGCGTAGGCCAGGCCTTCGAGGATCGCGCGATACATATGAGGGCGCGCGTGCACATCGCCGAAACCGATGATCGCGCCTTTCGCCTCGGGGCCGGGCTGTTTGATGCCGGGCGTCCAGTACGGCTGCAGCATCAATCCCATGGCACCGGGCGGCACGGCGTTGACGAGTTCGTCGAACAATTCCTCCGCCGCCACGCCGAGTTCCGCTGCTTTCGATTTCTCGTGCTGGCCGAACTGCTCCTTGAACCAATTGACCATCCAGTAGCCGCGGAAAATCTGCACCTCGATGCTGTAAGCGCCGGGTATGGCCGAGGGATAAGGCGGGATGAAGGGCGTCACCTCCAGATACTTCGCGCTGGTGGTATTTATCGTTGCGGTGGTGCCGTAACTCAGGCAGCCAATCTGCTGCTCCAGGCAGCCCGCGCCTATCACTTCGCATGCCTTGTCTGCGGCCGCTGCGATGAGCGGCGTGCCGGCGCGTATGCCGGTCGCCTCTGCGGCGGCAGCGGTGATTTCCCCGATGCGTGTCCCTGGCGCCGCAAGTTCGGGCAGCATGCTTGGCTCCACGGCCAGCGCTTGCCATTTCCAGTCGCTCGGCGCGGCCCATTTGAGCCGCTTGTAATCGAAGGGCACGTAGGCGACCTGCGATCCGGCCGAGTCGATAAAGCGCCCGCACAGCCGATAGTTCAAGTAACCCGAGAGCAGGAGGTATTTGTCTGTCTGTCTCCAAATGTCCGGCTGGTTCGCCTTGATCCAGTTGATTTCCGCTTCGCCGCGGAAAAAATTGATCGTGTCGTTCACCCGCGCAAGCTTGAACGCCAGGCTCCACCAGGGGCTGATCGCCGGCACATCGTCGGTGCGCCGCTGATCGAGCCAGGTGATCGCCGGGCGCAGCGGCCGGCCCTGTTTGTCCAGGTTGATCACGGTGCCGCGCTGGGTGGTCACGGCCACGCCCGCGACCGCGCTGCTCGCGATCCCGCTTTGCGCCCACAACCGCCGGCAGGCAATGCATACGGCCTGCCAGTAATCCTCCGGATCGTGTTCGGCCCAGCCGGGCTGTTCGGAAAAATAGGCTTCCAGATGCACCTGCGCCTTGGCGGCGATATTGCCGTGCAGGTCGAACAGCAGCGCGCGCACGCTCTGCGTGCCGTTGTCTATCGACAGGATATAGTCACCGGGCATATTGCATCCTGACATGAATGGGGGATTGCTGCCCTCAGCTTGGCGCGCTTGCGTGCCAGTCCGGTATGCTTGCGCGCGGCGGCAGGCTGTAGCACCTGCCCCACAAATCCAGGTACGCTGCTTCTTCCCCTACCCAGCGCTGATCGTCCCAGCCGAGTTCCGCCTGGCAGACAGCACGGATGCGCGGCAGCAGTTCAGCGCCGCCCTGGCGCAGCTGCAGGCCAAGCCGGGTGCGTCGCAGCAGCAAGTCTTCCAGGTGCGCCACCGCCTCGGCGCGCGCCGCCCAGCGCAGCTCGGCCCACAGGGTTTCGCTGCCGGCGATGGTCTCCAACTCGCCGCGGTGCGCTGCTGCGAGCAAATCGGCAGCGTGCCTGCCGTAACGGCCCTGCAGCCTCTGCACTTGCGCTGGCGTGAGTGCGCTGCCTGCCGGCAGCGGCTCGAGTGGCGGAAAAGTCGGCGCCGGACGCAATGGCGCGTGTGCGCCGGGCAGCAGCGGCGCGCAATGCGCCAGCGCATCCGATGCGATCAGGCGAAAGGTGGTCAGCTTGCCGCCGGTGACGGTCAACAAACCCTGCTCCAGCCAGACCGCGTGATCGCGCGCCTCTTTTGACGGATCCGCCTTGCCGCTGTCGATCACCGGGCGCACGCCGGCGAAGGTGGCGATGATGTCGTCCAGGCCCAGGCCGAGCTCCGGGAACTGGAATTCTAGCGCCTGCATCAGATAAGCGACTTCGTCCGGCGTGATCGTCGCCTCTGCTTTCATGCTTTCGCTGTGATCGACGTCGGTGGTGCCTACCAGCGTCACGCCTTCCCACGGAAACGCGAACACCGGACGGCCGTCGCGCGGATGCATCAGGCTCACCGCCTGCGCCACCGGCAGGCGCCACGCCGGCAGCAGCAAATGGCTGCCGCGCAGGGGACGCAATTTCCGTCCCGCCGCGGTGTTTTGGCGGAAGTCGTCGGCCCAGGCCCCTGTGGCGTTGATGACCACTCTGGCTTTCACCGTGTAGTTCGCACCGTTCAGCGCGTCCAGCAGTTTCACCCCTGTCGGCTTACCTTCTGCGCGCAACACCTGGGTCACCGCCAGATAGTTGACGGCGACGCCGCCGGCAGCAAGCGCTTCCTGCAGCACGCGCAGCACCAGTCGCGCGTCGTCGGTCTTGGCGTCGCTGTAGCACATGCCGCCTTTGAGGCCGGCGCGCGCGATATGAGGCGCAAGCAGCAGAAACTCGTCTTCCGGATAGTAGCGGCGCGAACGCTGCCCCGCCATCCAGTCATACAGCGCCAGGCCGACCGAGAACAGCCAGCGGCCCGGCTTGCGCCCGCGGTAGTCGGCGAAGGCAAAGCTCTGCGGTTCTACCAGGCCGGCCGCTTCGCGCAACAGATTTTGCCGCTCGCGCACCGATGCGCGCGTCAAACGCAGCTTGCCTTCCTTCAGATAACGCAGCCCGCCGTGAACCAGCTTGGACGAACGGCTGGAGGTACCCCAGGCGAAGTCGCGCTGCTCCACCAGCAAGGCGCGCAGGCCCTGGCGCGCCGCTTCGAGCAAGATGCCCGCGCCGGTAATGCCGCCGCCGATGATGACGATATCCCAGTCACCGGCCAGGATCTCCGGCAGTTGTTCGCGCCAGTTCCTCGGCCACATGGAATTCAGCTTTGCGGCGGCAGCAGCTTGCCCGGGTTCATCATGCCCTGCGGATCGAAGTGGCGGAACAGCGCGCGCATTGCGCCTAGGCCGAGCTCACCTTTTTCCGCAGCCAGGTAGGCCGCGTGATCGGTGCCGACGCCATGCTGATGGCTGATGCTGCCGCGATTGGCGACAATCGCTTCGCATACCGCCGCTTTCAATGCGCGCCAGCGCGCGAGGTCCGCGTCGTAGTCCCCGGCGAGCCGCCAGACGAAAGTGCTGTAGACGCTCGCGCCCTGCGCATAGAGGTGCGACAGATGCGTATAGCAATGCAACCGCTCGCCCTGCGCCGTCAATGCGCCGCTCGCCGCCTGCTCGATCGCCTGCATCATGTCGCGCACCCGGGGCCAGTCGACGGCGGTCTCGGCGGTATCCACCGCATAGCCGTTCTGCCACAGCGCATTGCGCAGGTAGACGCTGCGAAAGCGGTTCTGCTTCCACTTCTCACCGAGCGCGCGCCCGATATGGATGCCCTGTCGGCTGCGTGCGATGGCGAACGCTTGCCCGAGCGCGCCGGCGACGCTGGCACGCGCGCCGGATGCGCCGACCAGCAGCAGGCACTTGCCGTCGCCGCAACCGCGCCAGCCAAGGTAGCGCTGCAGCAAACCCAGCAGCGTCCTGTGGCCGGCCAGGGTCAGCGAGGTCGAGGTCTCCGTCGCATTGGACAGGCGCAGCAGCGACAGCGGCAGGCGCGCCTGCGCCATCGCACGCACCGCGTCCTCGGCGCGCTCCCAGTCGGGGAAAAACAGCGCATGAAACGCTTCGCTCTCGGGCAGCGGCGTCACGCGCACGCTGGCCTCGGTGAGTATGCCGAGGCGGCCTTCGGAGCCCAGCACCATTTCGCGCAGATCGATCCCGGCCGCCGACGCCGGAAACGTCGGGATCAGCAGCGTGCCCTCGGGCGTCTCGATGCGGCCTCCGGCGAACAGCTGCTCGATGCGGCCGTAGCGCAGCGATTGCTGGCCGGAGGAGCGCGTGGCGATCCAACCACCCAGCGTCGAATACTCGAAGGATTGCGGAAAATGACCCAGGGTGTAGCCCTGCGCACGCAGCTGCGCCTCCAGATCCGGGCCGGTGATGCCTGCGCCGAAGCGCGCCAGCTGCGCCTTGCGGTCGAGCTCGCTAAACCGCGTCAGGCGCGAGAGGTTGATAGTAAGCACTGACTGTTCGCCTGCGGGCACAGTGAGCTGTCCGGCAACAGCAGTGCCGCCGCCGTAAGCGATGACCGCCGCAGCGCAGCCGCGGGCGTAAGCGAGCAGTTCGCGCACCTGCTCGCCGCTTTCGGGAAAGGCGACGCCGTCCGGCACGGCGGCTATCCTGCCGTAGCGCAGCTTCAGCCAATCGGGCAGGCTTTGGCCAAGCGCGCAGCGCAGTCGCGTCTCCGCAGTGGTGTCGATCAGGCGGTGAGCCGGCAGCCGGCTTGGCGCGATGTTTCGGCTGACCTCCGCCAGCGTCGCATCCTGAAAGGACCGCGACTCGCCTATGCGCTGCTGCAGGAAAGCCAGAGCCTCCGCATGAAGTGCGGGCTCGATGCTTTCATCGCCCCATCCGTTCCAGCGTCGCATCGGCTGTCCTGCCTTCCCATCGGGATTGATATACTGCGGCCGTCGCCTGCGTTCCGCGGACCGCGCTTCGACTGCAGATGCTAGCTTACCTGAAAGGCCTCGATTAGCCGTGTCCACGACTCAGCCGCGCGAACATTCGCTATCCGCCATCGACCGCGTGCCGCTGTTCGTCGCCGATTGGCCAGCCGATACTGGCACGGGCGCAGGCATCGTGCTGATGCATGGCCTGGGCGAGCATTGCGGCCGCTATGCGCATGTGGCGCGCTTTTTCAACGGGTGCGGCTATTCGGTGCGTAGCTATGATCACCGCGGCCACGGGCGCTCGGGCGGCGCGCGCGGCGATGTTCCCGATGCCGAGACGGTGATGCAGGATGCAAAGCGCGTGATCGAGGAATTCGCGCACCAGCTCGGCGCGCCGCCGCTGCTGCTCGGTCACAGCATGGGTGGCGCGTTCGCGGCCTGCTACGCGACGCGCGCGCTATCGCCGCTCGGCGGTCTGATCCTGTCTTCGCCCGCGCTGGCGATCAGGCTCACGGTCGCGCAAAAGCTCTTACTCCAGGCGCTCGGCGCAATCGCGCCCGGATTCGGCATACCGAACGGGCTCAAATCTCAATATCTGTCGCACCGGCCGGAAGTGGTCGAAGCTTACGACAGTGACCCCCTCGTGCACCCGAAGATCAGCGCGCGCCTGCTGCGTGCCATGCTGGCGGCGATCGAGTTTGCGCAAGCTCACGCGTCCGCGCTCGGCATCGACACCCTGCTGCTCGCGGCCGGCGACGATCACCTGGTCGACGCGAGCGGCAGCGATGCTTTCTTTAGGAAATTGGCGCCGGGTGTCGGCACCATGCACAGCTATGCCGGCTACTACCACGAGATATTCAACGAAGTCGAAGCCGGCCGGGTATTCGACGATATTCGCGCGTGGCTGACCACCCGACTCGGCGGTGCGCGCTCTTAAGCCTTGACCGGCCTGTTTTGCGGGTGATGCTCCGTGGCCGGATCGATATGCACCCAGGGCCGCGCGCTGTTGGTCCAGATATTCATCACCAGCTTGATGTCTCCCGGCGCATCCAGCGTCCCGACTCTGAGGACCAGCATTTCCGGAACTTTCGCTCGCTGGCTGTAAATCGGCGAGCCGCAGTCGGCGCAAAAATATCGGTTGAGGATGTTGCCGCTCTGCGCGGTGTCCGCGTACAGCTTGGGCGTTCCGGCGGTGATGGTCAGTGCGCTGCTCGGAAGCGGCGCGTTATGGGTCACGCCGGCGCCGGAGGATTTCTGGCAGTGGGTACAATGGCAGGCGATGAGCTTTTCAATTGGCTGGCTGACGCTGTAGCGGATCTTGCCGCACAGACAGCCGCCAGTAATCGCGTTCGACATGGGGTTGTCCTCTATCGGCTCGGGCGGATCTTTCAGGGCTTGGAGGTAAAATCAAAGTCGTCTGTGACGTCGGCGCCAGCGCTTGGTGCAGACGCTGGCGGCACGGCTGCCGCTACCGTACCATGCGCCCTCGCCGCGGCCCGCATTTCCGCCGGCGAAAGATTCGCGCCGGGCTCCGCTGATGCCCCTGGGGAAACCCCGTCCGAAGCCAAGGCCGCCTCCAGGTCCTGCTGGATCTGCGCAACGTCGAAGGCGGCGCGCCCCTGCATGCGCAGCAATATGCGGGCGGGCAGATCCTGGATGCGCGGCACGGCAGCGCGCACATTGGCGGCGGTGGTAAGTATGGGCACGGCGTGGTTGTTCTTGAAGCCGGGCTCGGCGCGCTCGATGGCGTCGATGACCGCGGCCTGGGCCTTGGCGATGCCCATGAGGAGTTCTGCAAGTTGTGTGTTGTTCATGGTGCCTCCAGAATATAGGCACGGCAATTCGTATAGGTGCCGCATGCCGGCTGTCTTGGTAAGCATACAGCAGGAGCCGTCGCAGGTCAGCAGGCTGCGGGACGGGCGCGCCGCCGTTGTGACGCGATCGCCAGGAGAGGCTGCTGCTCGCTTGCGCTCCGGCACGCTTGGAACAAAGAAAAGACGGCCGGAGCCGCCTCTGTTTTATCGGGGGCCGGGCGCCCCTGCTGCGATTTTTCTTATCCGGCGCCCGCTTACTTGCGCTGCCGCAGTTTGCGGATCGCTGCGATTTGAGCCGAAGCCTCAGCGAGTTCGGCCATGGCCTGGGCATATTCCATTTTGCCCGTGCGGTCCTGCAGGCTTTCCTGTGCGCGCTTGTGCGCTTCCAGCGCCTTGGCTTCATCCAGATCGTGTCCGCGGATGGCCGTGTCGGCCAGCACGGTGACCAGATTCGGCTGCACTTCGAGAATGCCGCCGGCGACAAAAATCAGCTCTTCCTCGCCGCCGCTGGCGGGCTTGATGCGCACAGCGCCCGGCTTGATGCGCGTAATCAGCGGCGTGTGCTTGGGATAGATACCGAGCTCCCCCGCCTCGCCCGGCAGCACCACGAACTCGGCTTCACCGGAGTAGATGGATTCCTCGGCGCTGACGACGTCTACGTGAATGGTGTGTGCCATATTGCTTGGAACCTTTTTTCGCCGATCCTGGGATGGCCCAGGGTCGTCTATTTCAGCGTTTTAGCCTTTTCGACCGCTTCCTCGATGCCGCCTACCATGTAGAAAGCCTGCTCCGGGAGGCTGTCGTAGTCGCCAGCGACGATGCCCTTGAAGCCTTTTATGGTTTCCTTCAGCGGTACGTACTTGCCTTCCTGTCCGGTGAAGTTCTTGGCTACATCGAACGGCTGCGACAGGAAGCGCTGGATCTTGCGCGCGCGCGCCACCGCCAGCTTGTCTTCCGGCGAAAGCTCGTCCATACCCAGAATGGCGATAATGTCGCGCAGTTCCTTGTAGCGCTGCAGCGTCTGCTGCACGGCACGCGCAGTGGTGTAGTGCTCTTCGCCCACCACGTGCGGGTCCATCTGGCGCGAGGTCGAGTCGAGCGGGTCCACCGCGGGGTAGATGCCGAGCGAGGCGATGTCGCGCGACAGCACCACGGTCGAGTCGAGGTGGCCGAACGTGGTCGCAGGCGAGGGGTCGGTCAGGTCGTCCGCAGGCACGTACACCGCCTGGATCGAGGTGATCGAGCCGGTCTTGGTCGAAGTGATGCGCTCCTGCAGGCGGCCCATCTCTTCGGCCAGCGTCGGCTGGTAGCCCACCGCCGAGGGCATACGGCCCAAGAGCGCTGACACCTCGGTGCCGGCCAGCGTGAAACGATAAATGTTGTCTACGAAGAACAGCACGTCGCGGCCTTCGTCGCGGAAATACTCGGCCATGGTGAGGCCGGTGAGCGCCACGCGCAGACGGTTGCCGGGCGGCTCGTTCATCTGCCCGTAGACCAGCGCGACCTTGTCGAGCACGCCGCCGTCTTTCATCTCGTGGTAGAAGTCGTTGCCCTCGCGCGTGCGCTCGCCCACGCCGGCGAACACCGACAGGCCGGAATGCTTCTTCGCGATGTTGTTGATCAGTTCCATCATGTTCACGGTCTTGCCCACGCCCGCGCCGCCGAACAGGCCGACCTTCCCGCCCTTGGCGAAGGGACAGACGAGGTCGATCACCTTGATGCCGGTCTCGAGCAACTCCTGGCTGGGGGAGAGTTCGTCGTATTTGGGCGCCATGCGGTGGATGGAGGCCACTTTCTCTGCACCGATCGGGCCGGCCTCGTCGATCGGCCGGCCGAGCACGTCGACGATGCGCCCCAGGGTCTTCGGGCCCACCGGGACCGAAATCGGCGCATTGGTGTTGACCACTTTCATGCCGCGGCGCAGGCCGTCGGAGGAACCCAGCGCGATGGTGCGCACGATGCCGTCGCCAAGTTGCTGTTCGACTTCGAGGGTGAGCCCGATTTCGTCCATCTTCAGCGCGTCATAGATATGCGGCATCTGGTCGCGCGGGAATTCCACGTCCACCACTGCGCCGATGCACTGTACGATTGTTCCTTCTTGGCTCATCGTCTTTTCCTAGTAGTTCAATTCGGATTCGGTTCTTTGTCTCAGACCGCCGCCGCTCCGGCCACGATCTCCGACAGTTCCTTGGTTATCGCCGCCTGGCGCGACTTGTTGTAGACCAAGGTCAGTTCGTCGATGACGCTGCCCGCGTTGTCGCTCGCTGCCTTCATCGCCACCATGCGTGCGCTTTGCTCGGAGGCCATGTTTTCGGTCACCGCCTGATAGATCAGCGCTTCCATGTAGCGCGTGAGGGTCTGGTCGAGCACGGATTTCGCCTCCGGCTCGTAGATGTAGTCCCACGAACCCTCGGGCGCGCCGAGCCGCTCGCCCGACAGCGGCAGCAGCTGCTCCATCATCGGCTCCTGCTTCATGGTGTTGACGAATTTGGTGTAGAAAATCTCCAACCGGTCAAAGCGGTCCTGGGTATAGCCGTCGAGCATGATTTTGAGCGCGCCGATCAGGCGTTCCATGTGCGGCTTGTCACCCAGGCCGACGACGTGCGACACTACATTGGCGCCGAGGCGCTGCATGAAACCCAGGCCCTTGTTGCCGATGCAGCACACTTCGAAGCTCTCGCCCTGCGACTCCCACTCGCGCATTTTCGCCAGCGCCATGCGCAGAACATTGGTATTCAATCCGCCGCACAGTCCCTTGTCGGCGGTGACGACGATGATGCCGACTTTCTTGACCGTATCCCGCGTCACCAGATAAGGGTGACGGTACTCGGGATTGGCGTGCGAGATGTGGGCGGCGACGTTGCGGATCTTCTCGGCGTAGGGTCGGGCCGCGCGCGTACGCTCCTGCGCCTTGCGCATTTTGGAGGCTGCGACCATTTCCATCGCCTTGGTGATCTTGCGCGTGTTTTGCACGCTCTTGATCTTGTTTCTGATTTCCCTTGAGCCGGCCATTGCCTGTGTCTCCGTTCGTACCGGGCGCTCGCGCGGCTAGTAGGTCCCGTTCTTCTTGAAGTCCTGGACCGCCTCATGCAGCGTCGCTTCGTCTTCCTTGGACAGGTCCTTGGTGCTCTCGATGCGCTCGACCAGCGCGGTATATTTGTCCTTGATGAAAGCGACCATGGCTTTTTCCGCGGCCAGCGCCTTCTTCACGTCGATGTCGTCGAAATAGCTGTTGTTCACCGCGAACAGCGTCAGGGCCATTTCCCACACCTGCAGCGGTTCGTACTGCGGTTGCTTCATCAGTTCGGTCACCATGCGCCCGCGCTCGAGCTGCTTCCTCGTGGCTTCGTCGAGGTCGGAGGCGAACTGGGCGAAGGCGGCAAGTTCGCGGTACTGCGCGAGCGACAGGCGCACCCCGCCGCCCAGCTTCTTGATCACCTTGGTCTGCGCCGCGCCGCCGACGCGCGACACTGAGATGCCGGCGTTGATGGCGGGACGAATGCCCGCGTTGAACAGGTCGGTCTCCAGGAATATCTGTCCGTCGGTAATCGAAATCACGTTGGTGGGCACGAAAGCAGTGACGTCGCCGGCCTGGGTTTCAATCACCGGCAGCGCCGTAAGCGAGCCGGTCTTGCCCTTGACCTCGCCCTTGGTGAATTTCTCGACATAATCCGGGTTCACGCGGGCAGCGCGCTCGAGCAGGCGCGAGTGCAGGTAGAACACGTCGCCGGGATACGCTTCGCGGCCCGGCGGACGGCGCAGCAGCAGCGACACCTGGCGATAGGCCCAAGCCTGCTTGGTCAGATCGTCGTAAATGATCAGCGCGTCCTGGCCCCGGTCGCGGAAGTATTCGCCCATGGTGCAGCCCGAATAGGGGGCGATGTACTGCATCGCGGCGGACTCGGAAGCAGTCGCCGCAACCACGATGGTGTAGGCCATGGCGCCGTGCTCTTCCAGCCTGCGCACCACGTTGACCACCGAGGAGGCCTTCTGTCCGATCGCGACGTAAACGCAGATCAGATCCTTGCCCTTCTGATTGATGATGGTGTCGATCGCCACCGCGGTCTTGCCGGTCTGGCGGTCGCCGATGATCAGCTCGCGCTGGCCGCGGCCGATCGGCACCATGGAGTCGATCGACTTCAGGCCGGTCTGCACCGGCTGCGATACCGATTGGCGCTCGATCACGCCCGGCGCCACTTTTTCGATCACGTCGGTCATCTTGGCGTTGACCGGCCCTTTGCCGTCGATCGGCTGGCCGAGGGAGTTGACCACGCGACCGATCAGTTCAGGGCCCACCGGCACATCCAGAATGCGGCCGGTACATTTGACCGTGTCGCCTTCGGAGATGTGCTCGTAGGCGCCCAACACTACCGCGCCGACCGAGTCGCGCTCGAGGTTGAGCGCGAGGCCGAAGGTGTTCTGCGGAAACTCCAGCATCTCCCCCGCCATCACGTCCGACAAACCATGGATGCGGCAGATGCCGTCGGTCACCGACACCACCGTTCCCTGGGTGCGAACGTCGGCGGACAGCGCAAGATTCTGGATCTTGCTCTTGATCAGTTCGCTGATCTCGGATGGATTCAACTGTTGCATGCTATCTCCTGAACCTTAAGTATTCGTTTGCGGCGGACTAGCTGCTCAGCAAGCCCGCCTGCATGGCGCTCAGCTTGCCGCGCACCGAGCCGTCGATGACTTCGTCCCCGACCACCACGCGCACGCCGCCGATGAGGTCCTTGTCCACCGTTACCTGCGGGTTGATCTTGCGTCTGAAGCGTTTCTCGAGATCGGTTACCAGGCTCGCCAGTTGGTCGCCCTGGATCTCGAATGCGGTCGAGATTTGCGCGTCCACCACGCCTTCGCGCTCGTTCTTGAGCGCCTCGAACATCACATTGATCTCGGGCAACAGTACCAGCCGGTCGTTGGCAATGAGCACACGCAACAGGTTCTGGGCCTCCGCGTCGAGTTCACCCGAAAGCGAGGCGAACAGCTCATAGAGCCTGTCAGCGCCCAGGTTGGGATTGCCGATGCATGCCTGCATGTCCGGGTGCGCCGCCACCTGCGCGAGGCGCACCAAGGTACCCGACCAATCGGCAAGTCTGCCGCTGCCATCGGCAAGGCGGAACACCGCTTCGGCGTAGGGTCGCGCGAGGGTAGCGATCTCGGCCATGGTGTGCGTCTACAGCTCTTGCTTGAGTTGAGCGAGCAGTTCGGCGTGGGCCCGAGCGTCGACTTCGCGCTGCAGGATCTTCTCGGCGCCGGATACGGCCAGCGCCGCCACCTGCTCGCGCAGCGCTTCACGCGCGCGCGACGCCTCTTGGGCGATCTCCGCCTTAGCCGCCGCCTTCTCTCGGTTACCTTCTTCCTTGGCTGCGTTCTTGGCCGCCTCGATCATTTGGGTCGCGCGCTGCTCGGCGTGCGCCACGATCTCGGCGGCGCGTTCGCGCGCCTTCCCGATTTCCTCGCCGGCCCGCCTGCTGGACGCTTCCAGCTGCTGCTTGCCCTGCTCGCCGGCAGCCAAGCCGTCGGCAATCTGCTTCTGCCGATTTTCAATGGCTTTCATCAGCGGCGGCCACACGAACTTGACCGTAAACAGGATGAAAAGCGCGAACGAAATCGACTGTGCGATCAATGTCAAATTGATGTTCATGTTCGAATTCCCTGGCGGTCCCGTCCAAACGACAGGGCCGGCGATACGGTCAAATTACTTAGGGATGACGGCAAGCAACGGATTGCCGAACGCGAACAGCATCGCGATGCCGAGGCCGATAATGAACGAAGCGTCGATCAGGCCCAGCAGCAGGAACACCTTGGCCTGCAGTTGCGGCATGAGCTCAGGCTGGCGCGCGGCGCCCTCGAGGAAGCGCGAGCACATGATGCCTATGCCGATACACGCGCCGGCGGCGCCCAGGCCAACCATCAGGCCGATGCCGATGCCGGTATAGGCCTGGATCATGGCCAACATCTGAAGTTTTTCCATTTGTGTCTTCCTTTCTAGAGTACGAATTGATGCGGGGGTTGGTGTGAGGGTGTCAGCGCCGTTGCGAATCCCGCAACGGCCCGGCGGGGAACTCAGTGGCTTTCATGCGCCATCGAAATATAGACAATGGTAAGCATCATGAAAATGTACGCCTGCAGCACCGCGATAAAGGCGTCGAATAAGGACCAACCGAGACCAAGTATGGCGGAGAAAAACACACCGCTCACGCTGGTCGCGGCCCACAGCCACAACAGCAGGAAAATGATCTCGCCCGCATAGATGTTGCCGTAAAGCCGCAGCGAATGCGACAGCGGCTTGGATACGTACTCGACCAGGTTAAACAGGAAGTTGAACGGCCACAGGAGCGGATGCTTACCGAAAGGCGCGCAGAACAGCTCGTGAATCCAGCCGCCCAGGCCCTTGACCGCGATGGCAAAATAAATCGACAGCAGCAGAACCGACAACGACAAGGCGAACGTAGTGTTGACATCGGCAGTCGAAACGATTCTGAATTCATCCTGTTGAAACACGTGCTTTATAATCCAGGCCATGATATCGACCGGAAGCAAGTCCATCGCGTTCATCAGCAACACCCACACGAACACGGTGAGCGCAGTCGGCGCAATAAAATCGCGCTTGCCGTGGAACATGCCCTTCACCTGGTCGTCGACGAAATCGAACAGGAGCTCGACGAAAGCCTGGCGCTTGCTCGGCACGCCCGCCGTCGCGCCGCGCACCACCCACCACAGCAAGGCCGTGGCAAAAATGCCGAGGATTGCGCCGGTCACCAGCGAATCGACATGCAGCGCCCAGAACGCATTGTCCCCAACCGACTGGACGTTGAAGGTCAGATGGTGCTGAATATAGCTTGTTGCGGAAAGTTCGTGCTCGGCAGCCATTGTGTTCGGTCTAGCCAGATTTATCCATGTTCAAGGGCGCGCTACGTCTCATCGCCCGCAAATAACGCCATACTGAAGATCAGAATCGATGCGACAAACGACCCTATCAGCGCGAGCACGACCGCTTCCTTATAGGTTGCCAGCACGAGCCAGAGCAGCGAAATTGCGAGGAAAAGCTTGGCCGCTTCAGCCCTGAGAGCGGCGAAGAGCACCTCCCCTGCGGATTTCCCTTTGCTTTCAGCGCTTTTGGCACCCAACAGCGCAAATACTAGCCCAGCGACAACAGCTATCACCCCTCCCAGGGCTGCAGAAAGCGCACCATGTACGCCCGCGATCCATGCGGCGATCGACGCGGCGATGATCGTGGCCAGTATTTGCAACCCTATCACCGGGCGGAATTTTCGCCACACTCGCCACAATCCCCACTGCAAAAACCGGGCGGATTATAGCGGTTTTAGCAAAGCACGGTCAATTCGCAATTGGCACAATTCAGCGCTTGCCGGCGATGCCTTGATCCACATCAACAAGAACGGTCGAGCTTAAGCGCTTTGGGCTCGACCCGCCCGAAAGAAATGGGAAATTTCTCGAACCGGAATGCTTCGTTTGCGCCTGCGGGCGTTGTTCGAACGGCCGCAGCGGCCAGACGCAGGGCTTCGTCGGCGCCGCGGATGACAAGGGTTGGGCGCAAGGCTCTAGCCGTGAACTTCAGCCCTTGAATTTGGACAGCAGATCGTCGAGATGTTCGTGGCCGGCGTAGCTGATCACCAGCTTGCCCGCCCCCTTTTTGCCGGGCTTGATTTCGACTTTTGTGCCGAATCTTTCCGATAGCTCTTCCTCGAAGCGCAGGATGTCGCGACTGGTCTTCGGCCCGACCCGCTTTTTCTGCCTCGGGTTGAGGAGATCCTGCACCAGCTTCTCGGTTTCGCGCACAGACAGTCCGCCCCCGGCCACCCGCTGTGCCAGATCCTCCTGCCGCCTCCCTTCCAAAGCGAGCAAGGCGCGCGCATGGCCCATTTCTATTTTGCCGTCGTAGAGCAGGGCCTGCACCGTTTGCGGCAGGTTCAGCAGGCGCAGCAGATTCGAGGTTGCGGCACGCGAGCGGCCTACGGCTTCGGCCGCCTCCTGATGGGTCATTTTGAATTCGTTGATCAGTCGTTGGATGCCGTTGGCCTCTTCCAGCGGATTCAGATTTTCGCGCTGAATATTCTCGATCAATGCCATCGCAAGCGCGGCTGAATCGGGCACTTCGCGGATGATCACCGGCACTTCGCGCAGGCCAGCGAGTTTCGCCGCGCGCCAGCGCCGCTCGCCGGCGATGATTTCATAGCGCCCCTTGGCCAGGGGGCGCGCCAGGACGGGCTGCATCAAGCCTTGTGTTTTAAGCGAGCGCGCCAGCTCTTCCAGCGATGCCTGGTCCATGCGCGTGCGCGGTTGATACTTGCCCGGCTGCAGGTCTTCGAGCTTGACCGTCTTGAGTGCATCGCCGCCCGCTTCCTCGTCTTTGGCCAGTAGCGCGTCCAGGCCGCGTCCCAATCCCTTCATTCTCGCCCGCCCACTTTAAGTATTCACAGTTTGTTCACGACGGTTCAAGCAATCGCGACAAGCGCGCGCGCAAGGTACTCGTCCACCAGCGCCACGTAGGCCTGCGAACCCTTGCACGCCTTGTCCAGGCTCACCGCCGGCGCGCCGAAGCTCGGCGCCTCCGCGAGGCGCACATTGCGCGGAATAATGGTTGCGTACAGCTTGTCGCCAAAGTGCTGCTGCAGTTGCGCCGAGACCTGCTGCGCGAGCGAATTGCGCGGATCGTACATGGTGCGCAGCAAGCCCTCGATCTCGAGTCCCGGATTGAGATGCTTGCGCACCTTGCGTATGGTTTCCACCAGGTCGCTCAAGCCTTCCAGGGCGTAGTATTCGCATTGCATCGGGATCATGACCGCGTTGGCCGCGACCAGACCGTTGAGCGTGAGCAGGTTCAAAGCAGGCGGACAATCGAGGAGAATGAAATCGTATTCCGCCGCGATCGCGCCTAACGCAGATTTGAGGCGCGTTTCGCGGTTTTCCAGCTCCACCATCTCGATCTCGGCGCCGGCAAGCTCGCGATTGGCCGGCACCAGATCGTAGCCGCCGCTGTCGGATTTTTGCCGCACCGACTGCACCGTCGTCAAGCCCAGCAGCACCTGGTACACGGAACTTGCCAAACTGCGTTTGTCGATGCCGCTGCCCATGGTGGCATTGCCTTGCGGATCCAGATCGACCAAAAGCACGCGTTTGCCGGCGCCGGCAAGCCCGGCGGCAAGATTGACGCTGGTGGTGGTCTTACCCACCCCGCCCTTCTGGTTCGCGACGGCGAGTATGCGCGGCATCATCGGCATGCTTTCACAATGCACGCGCACGTTCGGATTTGGGCGTCAGTCAAGTCTGAGGACGACGCAAAGCGATGCGCGTAGCCGAGCAACGCCTTGCGTTCGCATTGCATCACCCCGCTTTCTCCTTTTGGCCGATCAGCACCAGGTGACGCGCTCCCTCGAGGCCCGGAATCGCAAGCGGCAGCACTTGCCGCACTATACAGTCCGGCGGCAGCTTGTCGATTTCCTCATACGGATGCAACCCCTTCATCGCCGCGAACATCCCGCCCGGCGCGAGCAGATGCCGTGTGATGCGCACGAACTCGCCCATGTCCGAAAAGGCGCGCGAAATGATTACGTCAAACTTGTTTTGCGTCTGCCAGGACTCTACGCGTTCGCCGCAGACTTCGGCGTTTTTTATCTCCAGTTCGATTATCGCCTGGTTGAGAAACGCCACTTTTTTGTGATTGCTGTCGAGCAAAGTCACATGCAGCCCGGGGTTGGAGAGCGCGAGCGGAATGCCCGGCAGCCCGGCGCCGCTCCCCACGTCCAGCAGGCGCTGGGCATGCAGGTGCGGCGCCACCGCGAGACTGTCGAGCAGGTGATGGCTTACCATTTTCGCCGGCTCGCGTATCGCCGTGAGGTTGTATGCGCGGTTCCATTTTTCGATCAGCGCGATATAGTCGAGCAGGCGCTGCTGGGTGTCGCGCGCCAGCGTCAGCCCCAGCGCGATCAGCCCCTGCTGCAGTTGATCGGCCGTGCTCATGCAGCTGGCCGCTGCGCGCGGGAGGCGTCCGGCAAGCCTCCGTCGGGATCGCCCTGCTGGTGAGCCGCTGGGGACATGGCGAGTGCTGCTTGGACTTGCTTGCCCGTATCCCTGAAGCCGCGCTTCAGGTGTACCAGCAACAAGGATATGGCGGCGGGCGTCAGGCCGGAGATGCGCGAGGCTTGGCCTATGGTTTCCGGTTTGTACTGGTTGAGCTTTTGCTGCACTTCCTTTGACAAACCGCGCACAGAGCCGTAATCGAGATCACGCGGCAACACGGTCGCCTCGTAGTGCTCACGCCGCAGCACCTCGTCGCGTTGACGGGCAATGTAACCGTCGTACTTGACTTGGATTTCGACTTGCTCGGCTACCGCCGGGTCGCAAACCGGCTCGCCCGCGCCCGGCAAACTCATCAGGCTGGTGTAGCTTACATCCGGGCGGCGCAGTAGATCAGTGAGCGCATACTCTCGCTCAACGCCTTTGCCTAAAACCCTTTCCGCGTCCGCTTCAGGAAGCAATTTAGGGTTGATCCAGGTCGATTTGAGTCGTTTGAGCTCCTTCGCGACAGCCTCCCGCTTGCGCCCGAAGGCCTCCCAGCGGACATCGTCAATCAAGCCCAAGTCGCGGCCTACTTCGGTAAGACGCATGTCCGCATTATCCTCGCGCAGCATCAGGCGATACTCGGCGCGACTGG
>DATKUQ010000069.1:0-2407 GCA_035530495.1 Burkholderiales bacterium | reverse complement strand
TGTCGGGCAGCGCCGTTGCCAACGTGATGAGCATTGGGATATTCACGATCCCGCTGATGAAGCGCGTCGGATACGAACCGAGTTTCGCCGCCGGGGTCGAAGCCGTGGCCTCCACCGGCGGACAGCTGATGCCGCCAGTCATGGGGGCAGCCGCTTTCGTGATGGCGGACTTCCTGCAAATTCCCTACAGCAAGATCGTGGTCGCGGCGATACTGCCTTCGATCCTGTATTACGCGGCGCTGATCATCACCGTCCATCTGCAGGCGCGCAAGAACGATCTCCTGGGCTCGATCGACCCGGCCGAATTGCCGCGCCTCAGCGTCGCGTTGCGCGAGCGCGGACACATGCTGATACCGCTGGCCTGGCTTTGCTACCAAGTGGTCACCGGTTTTCCGGTCGACCAGGCCAGCGTGCAGTCCACGGTGGTCGCAGTCGTGTGCGGCATGGCGCGCAAGACGACGCGCGCGCCGCTGCTCAAGCTCGTGAACGCGCTGGCGGTAGCGGCGGAACGCACGATCAGCGTAGCGATGCCCTGCGCCGTCGCCGGCATCATCGTCGCCGTCATCGCGTACACGGGTCTGGGCACCAAGTTCACTTCGCTGATGGTCATGCTCTCCGGCGGCTTGCTGCCTGTAATGCTGGTGCTCGCGGCTGTGGGCGCGCTGATTCTCGGCTGCGGCATGCCGACTACCTCCGCCTATATCATGGCGGCGGTGCTGGTGGCACCCGCACTGATCCTGCTCGGACTCGATCCGCTGGTCGCGCATTTCTTCATTTTCTACTTCGCGATACTGTCCATGGTGACGCCACCGGTCGCGCTTGCCTCCTACGCTGCGGCGGCCATTGCGCAGTCGTCCCCCGGCGCAACCAGCTGGAGGGCTTTCATGATGGCGATGCCGGGCTTCATCATCCCGTTCGCGGTTGTGCTGCACCCGGGATTGCTGATGGCCGGCGCGCATAACGCCAGCGACGCAATCTTGGGGTTTTTCGAGGTATTCACCGCCTTTGTCGCCGTGGCAGCCGCTATCACGGGCTATCTGTTCCGCAGTCTCGGCAAAGGCTGGAGAACATACTTCGCCATAGTCGGCGTCGCGAACGTGCTGCCCGGCGCGGTCGTTTCCGCGGTTACCATGGCGGCCTTGGCCGTGCCGAGTTATCTGTTGTGGCGCGGCGCCAGGCGCACGGTGGCCCCGGCTGCGTCGATTTCAGCCTAAGCCTGTCTGCCGGCCGGAGTCGCGTCGGGCAGGCCTTTTGATTGGCCTCGGTCCTCGAGCGCATCGCTGATCCCGGCCAAGGCAGCGGGATCGAGATCGCGCGCCAGGTTCACTTTATCCGCCCCTCGGATCCGCGTCCTGACGAAGCTAAGCGAACTTAGCGAATTCGGCGCGGTTTTTAGGTAATTGCGGGTAGTCGCACGGCATAAGTCATTGGTTTACCTGAGCGTTGGTATCGGCAATTGCACAAAAGCGGCTGTAGTGAAGACCTTGGCTCTGGCGGTCGGTGAATTTATGCGGATAATCGATTGCCGAAATGTTCCTGCGCGCCACCACTCGCAACAAGGACGGCAAAGAGCACCGATACTATAGCGTGGTGGAGAACAAGCGCGTCAGTGGTGGTCGCGTGCTGCAACGGCACGTGCTGTAGCTGGGGGGAGATCAACAGCTCGCAGGAGCGCGCGTGGCGTCGCTCGATCGAGGTGCTGGATGAGGCGAAGCACGCGGCGCGAACGCTCTCGCTGTTTCCCGAGGATCGTTGCGAGGGGGTCATACCGGACGAGTCGATCGTGCGTCTGAAGCTCGCGCAGCTGCGCTTGGAGCGACCGCGGCAGCGGGGTGCGTGCTGGCTTACCCTGGAGCTATGGCAGCAGTTGGGCCTCGATGCGTTCTGGAGCGAGCAACTGGCACCCTCGCGTAAAGGCACGCGTTGGGATCAGATGCTGTTTGTGCTGGTGGCGTGTCGGCTCCTGTCCCCGGGTAGCGAATGGCGCTTGCATCGGCACTGGTTCGAGAGAAGCGCGCTCGGCGATTTGCTTGGCGCCGATGCCGCGCTTGCCGACATCCACACACGCTCTACGCCTGTCACGACCGGCTGCTTGAGCACAAACAGGCCGTGTTCGATCACCTGGTAGGTCGCTGGCGGGATTTATTCAACGCGAGCTTCGATGTGCTCTTGTATGACCTCACGAGCACGTATTTCGAATCCGATCCGCCCTCAGACGATGAGGATAAACGTCGTCACGGCGACGGATTTTCTCGGCCAGGCCGTATTGGGGTATTCTCAAGGGTTGCGTATTTTTAGAGCGAACATGGACCCGATTCCAAATGTGCTGAGCTTATGGGAAGTTGCACACCGATGGCACGATGCCATTCCTAGTGCCTCTGACGAGTCCAGCGTTACGCGGGAAATT
>DATKUQ010000068.1:0-8086 GCA_035530495.1 Burkholderiales bacterium | reverse complement strand
TCCATGCCCAGAACTTCTCCAGGATCCAGGCAGCCTGCCCGGCTGGCGAGTCGGTGAGTCCATACGCCAGGGTCTGCGGCCGCGTTGCCTGTTCCTGCGCGTAGCCCGAATCCCAGTCCCGGTAGTACTTGAGCGCCTTCAGCGTCCGCGCCTCCTCGGGGGTGGGATCGCCCTCGACCTTGGGTCGGGTTCCCATGGCCAGGGTGATGTGGATGCCCAGGCAATGTTCCGGGTCTTGCGCGCCCAGCGATGCCGTCACGGCCGAACCCCAGTCGCCGCCCTGCGCGCCGTAGCGCCGGTAGCCCAGCCGGTCCATCAGCGCCGCCCACGCGGCGGCGATGCGGTCTACGCCCCAGCCCGTGGTCTTGGGCTTGCCCGAGAAGCCGAAGCCTGGCAAGGAGGGACAGACCACGTGGAAGGCATCGGCGGCATCGCCCCCGTGAGCGGTGGGATTGGTGAGCGGCGCTATGACTTTTTGGAACTCGACGACCGAGCCGGGCCAGCCGTGGGTGATGATCAGAGGCATCGCCTCGGGGTGCGGCGAGCGCACGTGCAAAAAGTGGATGGCGAGTCCGTCGATATCGGTGGTGTATTGCTCGAAACGATTGAGCAGGGCTTCGCGCTTGCGCCAGTCGTACCCGTCAGCCCAGTAAGCGCAGACTTCCTTGATCCAGGCGAGCGGCGTGCCCTGGCTCCAGTCGTCGACCACTTCCGCCTCCGGCCAGCGGGTGTTGCGCAGCCGCGCGCGCAGATCGTCGAGTACCGCATCGCCGACGGCGATACGAAATGGTTTGATGGCCTCGCTCATAGTCGCTGTTCTCTCGGGAAGTTCCGGATCGTCGCCAAGCACCGCTTCATAGGCGCAAACCGCCCTAGTGAAACATCGATATAGGAGTTACTTGTGGCGCTTGCCGACCTTCGATTCAGTCCCATTCTGTCACAGTTATGCCACAGTCAATTTCGGCAGGACACAAGAGCAGATTCAAGGCCCTGACTACCACTCCCCCCACCGAAGGCGCTTTGTTTGGTTCCGGCTGGTCCGGGTTAGGATGTCGTGGCGTTCCGAATGCCTGCTGTCGACACGCAGCCGCCCTAGACAGTGCCGAAGCGGGCGGTCGTCTGTTGCAAAAAAGACTAGGGGCTGGGGACGAAACGCGTGTGGTTGAAGGTGTAGTCGCCGACTTCCCGTTCGCCGTTCGCGTCGACGGCGACGAGCCGAACGCGATAGACATGTGAAGGCGCGGCGCGCAGCAGCGCAATCTTGGGCGTCACCACGACCGCACCGCTCTCCGGGTCGAACGGTATATCGCGAAATATTTGCGGCTGCGCGTCGCCAAGGTAGGTATAGGCGTCCAGGCGCGTGATTCCGCCGAGCGGCGCTTCCAGACGTGAAACCACCACCTCGTCGTCGGGCAGCACGGTGCAATTCACGCTGCCGTTTTGTGGAATGCGGAATTCGCGCACGCGCACGTTCTGCTCGACGAGACGCTTTACGAACGCATCAGTAACGTAAGCCCGCACCGAACCCTCCCCGAACGCGGTGCGCACGCCGCCCGCTAGCGCGACAATCTCATCGAGCTTTGCGCCGCACACTTCGCAACCGAACAGATGCTCTTCGATGCGCGCTTCAGCGGCTTCATCGAGTTCGTCGAGCCAGTATTCGATCAAGGCCGAAAACCCGAGCGGAGCAGTGCAGTTGGACGCATTCATAAGGCTTCTTTCGATTCCATCACGCAGTCGCGCAGGCGCTGTAGACCGCGGGAACGAATCACACGAACATTCCCCGCGCTCAGCTTGAGCGCCGCGCCCACTTCGGCCGCGGGCTTTTCCTGGTAGAACGTCATCAACAGCACCGTTCGCTCGCGCTCGGACAAGCGGTCGAGGCATTGCGCCACGCGCTCATGATCGAGCCGGGGCGCGAGCGATGCATCGGCGAACGGCACGTCGTCCGCGTATTGCATGAGCAGCCGATCCCGTCGCGCCGCTCCGCGCCGGATTTCCAGCGTTAGCATTCGGCACGTTCCGAATACGAACGAGGCGATCCGGTCCGGCTCACGCAGCTTGCCCGCGCGCAACGCCTCTATCGTCACCAGCAGCACTTGCTGCATCAGATCCGCCGCGGCCTGCTCGTCGCGCAAATGCTTGAGCCCGTAGCGTCGCACCCGCGGCGCGAAACGCCGATACAGTTCCGCCTCGGCGTCGCGCGCCGAGCCTGCGGCGGCCAGGGCAATCCGGCGCGCCAAATCGGCCTCCTCGCCGGACGCTTCAATAGACGGACTCTCCATACCTTCGAAGAATAGCCTATCAGCCCATCGACAAGGAAGTGTAACGAAACCTGCCCTCGTTACACTTCCTGATTTTCCGAGGAGGGTCCAATGATCACAAATCCGCAGTCAGCCACCAATATCAACGAAGTCGCCGCGGGCATCTACCGGATCAATACGCCTGTAACCCTTGCGGGCGGCGCGAAGTTCAATTTCAACCAGTACGTCGTGGTAGATGACGAGGCGCTCCTGTTTCATACCGGGCCGCGCAAAATGTTTGCCCTGGTGCGCGAGGCAATTGAGCACGTTATTCCGGTTGAGCGCCTGCGCTTCATCGGGCTGTCGCATTTCGAGGCCGACGAGTGCGGCGCATTGAACGAGTTCCTCGCCGCCGCGCCTCGTGCTGTGCCCCTCTGCGGACGCGTTGCGTCGCATGTATCGGTGAACGATGTTGCCGACCGCCCGGCGCGGCCTCTCGCCGATGGGGAGGAGCTTTCGCTCGGCGAGCACAATATGCGCTGGTTCGACACACCGCATATGCCGCACGGCTGGGAGTGCGGGCTGCTGATGGACAGCACAACGCGCACGCTATTGTGCAGCGATCTTTTTACCCAGGGCGGGCCCGGGGAAATTCCCGTTACTGAAAAGGACATCCTGGGTCCAAGTGAGGCTTTCCGCGCCCATATGGATTATTTCGCGCATGCGCCAGACACCGCAGTAATGCTCGAGCGCCTGGCCGCGGAACGCCCGATTACGTTGGCCTGCATGCACGGCAGCGCCTGGCGCGGCGACGGCGCGTCTCTCTTGCGCTCCCTTGCTGAGGTCGTCTGCAGGATGGCACCGGTACCGGCATAGGTAAAGAATCGCGGAATGCGAGAAACGGCCGCGATTGGCAAACGATGGGGGCAATCGGTAGGCGCCCGCTTGGCACTCGGGCGGATCGCCTGCAATTCTCAACGCGCAGCCTGCATATCCGTTTTCCGGGCGCTGGGTCACCCGGCGAGTGGCCGCTTTCGAGCGATGGCGCGAGCGTCTGCCGGTCGAATTCGGCCCCCTGGATCGGAGAGACGCAAATACGCCACAAGCGCCGCGCGATGCCATGGAGGTCGAGCAGCGGGTGTTATCCGGACGGCGCCGCCGGTTTGTCTATGACGAAGACGACGAAGGGCCAGAGCGGGACGCCGATATGCTTGACGAACACGATCCGGCCGCCGGCTCGCTCCAGGGTCGAAAGGACGTCCACGGCGCGGCAGCCCATGGATAGCCAAGGGAAGCGCCAGGCAAGGTTCTCGACCTTGTCGGCGAGCCATCTGGCGAAACGGCCTTCGGGCTCAACGGAGTGCGCGCAGCCGAGTTTGCCGCCGGGACGCAGCACGCGATAGAGTTCGAGCGCGCCTTTGTCCGGATCGTAGAGGGGACACAGGCTGTAGGTCGAAAGCACGACGTCGAAGCTGGCGTCGGGGAAAGGGAGGCGGCACATATCGCCAGTGCCGAACTCGAGCCGCGCACCGAGGCCATCGGGCGCGGCCTTGGCGCGCGCGACTTCGAGCATATCGTCGCTGAGGTCGAACAACGTGACTTTGCCGTGCTCGCCGACTTTGCGCGCGGCCAGCAAGCCCGTACTGCCTGTGCCGGCGCCGCAGTCGAGCACGCGGTCTCCTTCGTGTACGGCGGCTTCGACCAGCATTGCGCGGCCGCGTTGGTCGGCCGCCGCAGTGATGAGGCGGTGCTGCCAATCGTAGCGCCCTGCGAGTCGGGCGTAGATCGCAGTCAGACTGTCGAGGCCGAGCGCTTGTCTCACGGCGAGCTCTCCCGGCGCGCTAGCGAAGATCGCCAATGCGCAGAGTTTTCTTGCTCCCCCTTAACGTTCACGCAAGTTCCCCCCTTGGGAAGCCGACGATTGCGATTGGAAAAAAGCTACGCTTGCGGAAATCCAAAGTCAACCACGGCGCTTATGGGTGTATCGAGTGAATTTAGGCTACGGCCATGCGCGCAGCGCCTCGCCGAGCTACTCGCATGCGCGCTTGGCAGCCCCATCCTGCCAGTGCTAGCAACACGTCTGCGAAAACTCATGGTGTAATTTTCAGCGTTACTTGTCCCACACCCAACGCAAGGGAGGATCCGCTGAAATGGAATTTCTGGATGCGATCGAGTCACAGATGGTTTCCAATCGCCTTCCTCTGGCGGGCGTCTCGATAGCGGCGCTGCCTTGTGCGGACACGCCTCTGGTTCTGTCCTTGCACTGGCACGGCTTCATAGAACATGAAACGGAAACCGAACTCGGCCGGCGATTCAGCTATGAGGCCGTCCCGTCGTCGTGCCTGCAAGTCACTCGGCGTTGGCGCGAGCTGCGCGACCTCGAGCACGCGGTCATGGACGTTGCCTGGGAGCTCGGCTCCTGGGACCTCACGCGCCACGAGATGCGCCCTTGCATGCGGCCCGGTGCCCCCACGCAGGAAGCGATCGAATGCCATATGGCGTTCGGGCAGCCGCATCCCTATGTCGAAGCGGAGCTTGCGCCGGTGTCTGAGGTGCAAGACGCCGAGGACTTGCTCGAAACGGCCGGGCGATGCGGTTATCTGCTATGGCGCTTCCGGCCGGTGCGCGGCGGCATGTGGGAGGAGGTCAGCGAAGACGCCTCTCTGCAGCACGGCGGCTACCGCAACCCGCCGTGCCCTCAAATCAGTTGCGAGTTCGGCGACACGCGCTGCCTGCGGCAAGCGCGCAGCGTTGTCTATCGATTCGGCTACTTTGAGGAAAATGCGCGCCAGCTCGGCTACCGCAGCGCGATAGTGGCTGGGCGCTGACCGCGATACGCCGCGGTCCGAATCAGCCGTGCGCGAAGCGTATGCTTCGCTTGCCCTGGGACTCGGCCTTGTAGCGTCGTCGGTCGGCCGCGATCGACAGGGAGTCCGCGTCCGCGGCATGGTTGGGAAACAGGGCGATGCCCAGGCTGCCCGCAAGCGCGCGGCCGATGTCGGGCTCCCGCAGCGAGCTTTCGTTATTCGCGATAATCGAACTGGCGACGCATCTGGCCGTTTCGTGCTGACCGGCATCCATGGTCAGCATGACGACGAACTCATCGCCGGCGGCGCGGGTGGCCAGATTGCTTTCACGCTTGTCGAACAATTCGCGCGGGTAGTTCGAGCACTCGATCAGCCATTCCTCGAAGCCGAGCAGGGTGAGGCCCTGGGTCACGGCCACGCGCCACGCGGCCTTCGCTTGATGTTGGGCAAGCGTTTCCAATTCGGTTTTCATTTCAGCGTCGCCTGCTTGCAGGAATCGCCGTCATGACGCGAGGCGGGCGCGGCAATGCGGAAGCATGCTCGCGGCGGAAAATTTCTCGTCGCCCTGGTGGAACCGGCATCAAACCTCATCGGTACAGGCCTTATCCAAAAGCATTTGGCAACCATACACTAATTATAACTATAAATCAAGTTATTATCGCCATTAGCTAAAGGTTTACTTCAGCTACGCTCCGCGAACCCGAGCCGCATTGCAAGCGCTCAAACGCAGGCGCCGTCCCGCGACGCGCAGCCGCGCCGGGCGCTTGCGCGGAACCGCCTTCGTACCTATAGTGCGCCGATGGCACATGAGCACGATCACGACGAAGAACACTCGGAGTTGTCCGAAACGCAGCTGCGCGTGCGCGCGCTGGAGACGATACTCACCGAGAAAGGCTATGTCGATCCGGCAGCGCTCGACCTGCTGATCGAAACCTACGAGACCAAGGTCGGCCCGCGCAACGGCGCGCGCGTGGTGGCCAAGGCCTGGAGCGATCCTGCCTATCGCGCGTGGCTGCTCGAGGATGCCAACGCCGCCATCGCCTCGGTCGGCTACGCCGGCCGCCAGGGCGAGCACATGGTTGTCCTGGAGAACACGCCCAAGCGGCACAACATGGTGGTGTGCACGCTGTGCTCCTGCTACCCGTGGCCGGTGCTCGGCCTGCCGCCGGTCTGGTACAAATCGGCGCCCTATCGTTCGCGCGTGGTTCTGGAGCCGCGCGGCGTGCTGCGCGATTTCGGCGTGGAGCTGCCGGCGGAGACCGAAATTCGCGTCTGGGATTCCACTTCCGAAGTGCGCTATCTGGTGCTGCCGCTGCGGCCCGAGGGCAGCGCCGGCTTGAGCGAAGACGCGCTCGCCGAGCTGGTGACGCGCAACAGCATGATCGGCACCGGGCTGGCGAAGCGGCCGGGTGAACCCGCATGACTGAAGGCGCGCATGACATGGGCGGCGTGCGTGGCTACGGCAAGGTGGTGCCGGAGCCGAACGAGCCGATGTTTCACGCCGAATGGGAGCGGCGCGCGTTCGCGCTCACGCTGGCGATGGCGAAGCCCGGCGAATGGAACATCGACATGTCGCGCGCTGCGCGCGAAAACCGGCCGCCCGAGGATTACCTCGCGAAGAGCTACTACGAGATCTGGCTAGCCGGCCTCGAACAGCTGATGGCCGAGCGCGGCCTGGTCGGGCGCGACGAGCTCGAGGCCGGCCGCGTGCTGCGTCCGCCGCCGCCGTTCAAGGACCGGCTCTCGCCCGAGGACGTCGCCCAGGTGCTCTATCGCGGCGCGCCGACAGGGCGCGCGCCGAATGCGCCGGCGCGATTCAAAGCGGGCGACCGGGTACGCGCGCGCAACATCGCCCCGGCTACGCACACGCGGCTGCCGCGCTATGTGCGCGGCCATGCCGGCGTGGTCGAGCTGGTGCACGGCTGCCATGTCTTCCCCGACAGCAATGCGCTAGGCGCAGGCGAGAATCCGCAATGGCTCTACACCGTGTGCTTCGACGGCACCGAGCTGTGGGGACCCGGCGCCGACCCGACGCTGAAAGTTTCGGTCGACGCCTGGGACGCTTATCTGGAGCCGGCCTGATGGCCTTGGATCAGGAAGCAGCGGCGCGCGCCGCCGCCAGCGTGCCCGGTATTCCCCGGGATGCCGAAGGCCCGGTGTTCCGCGAGCCCTGGGAAGCGCAGGCCTTCGCGATGACGCTCGCCCTGCACGAGCGCGGCCTGTTCAGCTGGAAGGAATGGGCCGAGGCGCTCGCGGCCGAAATCAAGCGCGCGCAGGCCGCGGGCGACCCGGACACCGGCGAAACCTACTATCAGCACTGGCTCGCCGCGCTGGAACGGCTGGTCGCGCAAAAAGGCGTGGCCACACGCGATACGCTGGCGCGCTACCGCGACGCCTGGGACCATGCCTGCGAGCGCACGCCACACGGGCAGCCGATCGAATTGCGGTCGGACGATTTCCGCTAGCGGGCCGCGTTGAGCCGCAAAACGGGAAATTTGTCTCTGGCCCGTTTTGGTCCGCGTTTTGGTCCGCCGGAGGTACACGGTTAGCGAAAATGGCTGGAAAAAACTCCCGATTGGGACTATTATGGCGTATAAGTCCATTGCGGGAGCATAAGCCATGCAAGCCACTTCGCAACAAGCGACAAGCCCTGTCAGCGCCAAGGAAGTTTCCGGGCCGGCTTTACGCACGGTATTTCGCATCCTGTCGGCATGGGGGCTCAGCAACAAGGAGCAGATAAAGCTCCTTGGCAATCCGCCGAAGTCCACCTTTTATCGCTGGAAGCAGGGCGAAAGCGCGGCGCTGTCTCAGGACACGCTGGAACGGCTGTCGTACATTTTCGGGATCTATTCGGCGCTCCAGTTATTGCTGCCCAGACCCGACGCCGCAGACGCTTGGCTCAAGAAGCCGAACACGGCGCCGCTGTTCGGGGGACGCAGCGCCCTGGAGCGCATGCTTTCTGGCCAGCTTGCGGATCTCTACGTCGTGCGCCAGTACCTGGACGCACAGCGCGGCGGGTGGGCGTGATTCCCGCCG
>DATKUQ010000067.1:0-3601 GCA_035530495.1 Burkholderiales bacterium | reverse complement strand
CGGGATGACCATCACGAACATAGCGATGCATCGCCCCGGCCGCCACCGGCTGCGGCGGCAACTGGGCCAGGGCCGTGAGCAGGCTGGCGCCGCTGCGGAACAGGAAACGCTTGCCCTGTCCGGCCGCCTGCTTCAGCTGGGCGGCGAAGTGGTCGAGGTCGGCCTGGGTTTCGGAGTCCACCACACAGCACTGATTGCCGGTCAGCGCCATGAGCCGCGGCAGCGCGTCGCCGCGCACGTCGTCGAGCAGGAAACGCTCGACCCGGTTCGCCGGAATACGGCCCCCGGTCTTTTCCTCGACGTAATCCGGCAGGTAGCTGTGCGTGTAGCCGAACACCGAGTCGCGGGCGAACTCGGTCTCGGCGACCGGCGTGGGCACGCCGTTGACCATCAGGTAATGCACGCTGTCGCGGGTGATGCGGCCGCCCTCGAAGAAAGCCGGCACCAGGAAATGTGCGTCGAACGGCCCGAGCGTCTCGGCCATGACGTCGGTCTCCACCGGGTAATGGCCGCGCAGGGTGGAGTCGGAGCGGCTGACGAAGAGGGTGTGGAAGTGCTGCCCCTGGGCAGCCAGATCATCGAGCACCCGGTGAAGCGCCTGGCAGACCTCCCGGGTGACCGCCGCCGCGCGCATCGCATCCATGCCCCGGGTATTGGTGAGCACGAAAAAGATGGGCGACGGGTCCAGCAGCGCCTGCCTCAGGGCGGCCTCATCCCAGCGGGTCAGCAGCAGGCAGGAATGCACCGTCTGCGAACCGGTGGGGTCGTCGTCGAGGACGATGATCCGGGTATCGCTCATTTATCCAGGCCCATACACAAGCGGCAAGACCCATCCCATTCCATTCCATTCGCAGCGGCAGCGGGCATCAGACACATGCTCACCCCGCCAACGCCTTCACCCGTGTCTCCATCGCTCCGGCGGTCAGGCCGTTGAAGTCCATGATCTCGGCGGGGCTGGCGGTGGTCTCGCCGCGCTTCCAGGCGAAGGTGTCGCGCTTCGCCGCCCGGCTGCGGAGCAGGACCGGCTCCAGGCTGGCAGACGGCCCGCCGCTCACGGCCATGAGCACGTCGCCGTCGAACAGCGCATTGAAGGGGTCGTCTGCCATGAACGCGTTGTCCGGTTCGGACACGGTATCCCAGGCCACATCGGTAGGCCGGTAGAGCCTGCGCGGGTTGACCACGGCGACGATGCGCACTCTATAGCCGGCCGCCTCCAACGCGCCCTTGGCCTCGAACACCGGCAGCAGAACCATGTCGCCGGTCACGGCGAAGACCACTGTGCCCTTGCTGCCGGATGCGCTTTCGTAGAGTGTCGCCGCGCCCTTTTCCATTGCGTCACGGGCCTCGGACATGTCCATGTACACGGGCAGGGGCGATTTGGACGCGATGATGACCATGCCCTTGTTAAAGCTGTTTGTCGCGAACTCGTAGGCTGCCTGGATCGCGTTGGCGTCGCAGGGGAACAGCGTGTAGACGTTGCCGTTGCGCATCTGGGCGGCAAAATAGTTCTCGATCTCCGGCCGCTGGTGGGTCCAGCCGTTACGGCCCTGTTCCAGGGCGCCGGCGGTGAACATGGTGACGATGGACGGCGTCTTGCGGCGCAGCTCGGCCATCGCCTGGGTGACCGTCTGCACGATCGGCCAGCCGTTGATGGCGAAGGACTCGTAGGAGAGCCACAACGCGCGCGAACCAAACAGGGCGAGGGCCGCCGCGAGGCCGGCGCAGGCGTCCTCGTTCAAGGGCTCGTAGACCTGGCCTGTCGGCTCCTGGTTATAGAGCGGGTCCGCCGTGGGGTGGCGGATCTTGAGGGCATCGTTGATGTTCTTCATGGCCGACGCCTCGTTGCCGTCGGCGTTGGTCACCACGAAGCGCTTGTCCTGCTTGCCCACCCAGGCAACCAGCGCACCCATGGCGGTCGAGGGCACGGCCTTCTCGCCCTTGGCGAATTCCTGCACCGGGAAGGCGCCTAGGGGAGCGATGGCCAGGACGTGTTCGGTGACCGCCGTTTTCACGGCGGGACCGCCGCCGGCACGCACGAAGTTCTCGCGCACGATCGCCCATGCATCGGCGTTGAGCGCCCGGCGCTGGAGACCCTCGATCATGTGCTGCTTGTCGAGGGTGTCGGCCGGATACAGGTTGTGCGACTTGGCGCCGACCGTATGCACACCGGCGCCCTTCATCTGCTTGATGATGAAGACGGTCAGCTTGCCGCCGAGCGCGGACCTGGCGGCATGGTCCATCCGCTCGAGCACCGCCCCGGCAAAGGCCATGCGCTTTTCGTGAGAAAAATAGGTGCTGTCGGCATAGGCGGATTCCTGCTTGCTGTCGTCGAAATCCTTGGCGTCCACCAGCACCACCTCCTCGAAGCCGTGGCCCCGCCAGTAGGCGATCATTTCCGCGTTGCTCAGGCGCGAGACCATGGAGTGGTGCTCCTGGCTGTAGCCGTTCCAGATCAGCGTCGGCAGGAAATTGGTCACCTTCGGGAAGGCGATGTGGAAGTGCATCATGGAATTGAGCACATAGGGCTCGCCCATGCCGCCGTCGCCGATGGTCACCGGGAACAGCGTGCCCGGATGCAGCAAGGCGCCGGCCATGGCGAAGTGCTGGCCCTGGCCCAGCGGGCCGGCCGGCGAGAGCAGACCCGGGATGGCGCCGGAGAGGTGGCCGAGCAGGCCGTGCTTCTCGCGGAAGCGGGCCATCATGTCGTTGACGGTGCGGATGCCCATCTCTTCCAGCGAGGTGTCCAGGAACATCGCGCTATAGAAGCCGGGGGCGTGGTGGCCCACCTCGGTGACGATGTTGGTGTGGCCCAGCATGACCAGGGACGCGTAGGCCTCGGCGCTGGAGGCGAAGCCGCCGGGATGGCCCGACCCCTTGGAGCCGCACACCTGCAGGGTGACGTAGCGCAGGGCGTCCGCCATCAGGAGGGTCTGGAACACGGCAGCGGGATCGGCGGCATCGGCGATGGCCTTCTGGCCCTCGCCGATGACCGCACGGGCGGCATGCTGATCGAAATTGACCCAAGGCTCGCCGAAATACGAAATGCCTTCGCAATAGGCGGGAATGGCCTGTGTAAACATGTCACTGCTCCTTGAAATAATTCGATTGCACCAACCTTATTTCAAGGACTACCATTTCACAATACACAATCGTTTTCACAATGCGAAATCATGGCTCAAACCAAGCGTAGTGGCATCCAGGTCATCGACCGTCTCGCCGTGCTGCTGGAAATCCTTGTACGGAACGGCGGCACGGCCAGCCTGAAAGCGCTTTCGGCCGAGAGCAGGCTGCATCCGTCGACCGCCTTCCGCATCCTCTCATCGGCTGCCGACAACGGCCTGGTCGGCCACATCGACGGCGGCCAATACAGTCTGGGTGAAAAGCTGATGCAGTGGGGCTGTGCCCTGCAGGGCGGCACCAACATGCCCGAGATTGCACGGCCGGTGATGGAATGGCTGCGCGACAAGGTCGAGGAGACCGTCAACCTGACCCTGCGCGAAGGCGACGAGGTGGTCTACATCGAGCGCGTCACCCCGCGCCGCATGATGCGGGTGGAGCAGGTGATCGGCAGCCACGCACCGCTGCACGTCACCGCCGTGGG
>DATKUQ010000066.1:0-3462 GCA_035530495.1 Burkholderiales bacterium | reverse complement strand
GGCGTCGCTTTCGTTGAGGCAGGGGATGACGTGGAATTCCCCGCCGCCCGCATTGAGAAATTCGGCCTTGCCTTCGATGCCGATTTCCTCCAGCGTTTCCAGACAGTCGGCGACGAAACCGGGGCAGGCCACATCGACCCGGCGCACGCCCTGCTTGCCCCATTGCGCCAGCGTTACCGCCGTATAGGGCTGCAGCCACTCTGCGCGGCCGAAGCGTGACTGGAAGCTGAGCTGGTATTGGTCCGGTGCCAACGCCAGCGCCCCGGCCAGCAGGCGCGCGGTCTTCTGGCATTCGCAGTGGTAAGGATCGCCGCGTTCCAGGGTGTAGCGCGGCAGCCCGTGGAAACTCATCAGCAGCTTGTCCGGTTTGCCGTGTTTCGCCCAGTGCTTGCGCACGCCTTCGGCCAGCGCCGCAATATAGGCCGGATGGTCGTGGAAGTGCTTGACCATGCGCAGCTCCGGAATATTGCGCGTGCGCCGAAAGTAATCGGACACCGCGTCGAGCGCGGTCGCCGTGGTGCTGGCGGCGTATTGCGGATATAGCGGCAGGACCAGAATGCGTTCGCATTGCTGCTGCTTCAGACTGGCCAGCACCGAGGCTATCGATGGACTGCCATAGCGCATGGCGAAATCCACGACCAGCGCCGTGTGGCCCTGAGCGCCGACGTACCCGCGCAGCAGCTTCGCCTGGCGTTCGCTATGCAGCTTGAGCGGCGAACCCTCAGGCTCCCAGATTTGTGCGTATTTGGCCGCCGATTTGGCCGGGCGCAGGTTCAGAATGACCCCGTTCAGGATCAGCCACCACAGCAGCCGCGGAATTTCGACCACGCGCGGATCGGAGAGAAACTCTTTCAGGTAGCGCCGTACGGCCGCACGGGTCGGCGCCTCGGGTGTGCCCAGGTTGATCAGCAGGATCGCGGTGCGCGCCGCTGTGCCGTGCGCATGCTCCGGTTCGGCCAGATAGGGCATGGACTGTGGCCGCAGACCGCTCAGTTGCTGGAAAGCGCGCTGGAGAGCAGCTTCGCCGTGATGTCGACGATCGGGATGACGCGTTCGTAGGCCATGCGCGTCGGGCCGATCACGCCGACGGTGCCGACCACTTGTCCTCCCACGGTGTAGGGGGCGGTGACCACGCTGCACTCGTCCAATACCGAGGCGCCGGATTCTCCGCCGATGAAAATCTGCACGCCTTGCGCGCGCGTACTCATGTCGAGGATGTGCACGAACAGGGTTTTCTTGTCGAACAGATCGAAGAGTTCGCGCAGCCGCGCCATGTTGGAGGACAGGTCGGTCGAATCGAGCAGATTTCTTTCCCCCGAAATAACGTAGTTGTCCGCATTCTCGTTCAAGGCCTGCTTGCCCGCTTCGAGCGCAGCGGTCATGAGCGAGGTCATGTCCTGGTGCAGTTGCTTCAATTCCTCCTGCACCCGCCGGCGGATTTCGTCGAAGGTGAATCCGGCATAGTTCTGATTGAGGAAGTTCGCCGCCATGGTGAGTTGCGACGGCGTATAGGCCTTATCGGTGAACAGGATCCGGTTCTGCACGTCCCCGTCCGGGGTGACGATGATGAGCAGAATGCGCTTTTCGGAAAGCGCGAGAAACTCGATATGGCGAAAGGCGGCGCTCTTGCGCCGCGGCGAGGCCACCACCCCGGCGAAATGCGACAACTGCGACAAGAGTTGGGACGCCGAACTGATCAGGCGCTGCGGGTTGTCCGGGTGCAGATTGCCTTCGATCTCCTTCAGCTCAACCTGGTCCAGCGGCTTGATCGTGAGCAAGGTGTCGACGAAAATGCGGTAGCCGCGCGGCGTGGGTATGCGCCCGGCCGAGGTGTGCGGGCTGGAGATGAATCCCAACTCTTCCAGGTCCGACATGATGTTGCGGATGGTCGCCGGTGAAAGATCGAGGCCGGAGTACCTCGATAGCGCGCGCGAGCCGACAGGCTGGCCTTCGGCGATATAGCGTTCCACCAGGGTTTTAAGCAGAATCTGGGCGCGACGGTCGAGCATGTTCACATTCTAACCAAAAATTACCTCCTTCCATCAACAACACGAAATGGGGGCGATGTGGTTTAATTTCAACGCCATGCCACCCGCGTTCAGAACTGTCGCACTGATCGGCCGCTATAACACGGCCGAAATCGCCGAATCGCTGCTCGATTTGGCCGATCTGCTGCAGCAGCGTGGCTGCGTCGTACTGGTGGAAAAAGAGACTGCAGCCAATATCGGCAGGAACGGTTTTACCACCGCAGATTATGCCGTGATCGGCGCGCAGGCCGATCTCGCGGTGGTGCTGGGCGGCGACGGCAGCATGCTCTCGGCAGCGCGTCATCTGGCCGTCCACGGCGTGCCGCTGGTCGGCGTCAACCAGGGGCGGCTCGGGTTCATGACCGACATCGCGTTCTCGAAAATGCGGGAAACCATCGAATTGCTGCTTGCCGGCCAGTACACCATCGGCGAGCGCACCATGCTCGAGGCGCAGGTGTTGCGCGGGGAAAAGGAAATATTCGGCACCCAGGCGCTCAACGACATCGTCGTCAACAAGGGCGGTACCGGCCGCATGATCGAGTTCCTGGTGCACATAGACGGCCAGTTCGTCTATGACTTGCGCTCCGACGGCATTATTGTGGCCACACCGACAGGGTCCACGGCCTACGCGCTTTCGTCCAATGGCCCGATCCTGCAGCCGAATGTGCCCGGGATCGCCTTGGTCCCGGTGTGTCCGCATACGCTTTCGAACCGGCCGATTACGGTAAGCGACCGCTGTGTGATCGAAATTACCATCAAGCAGCGCGCCGCCGGCGCGCGCTTGCATGTCGACGGCCAGCCGCATTCGGAACTCGCCGCCGACGATAAGGTGATCGTGCGCCGCGCGACGCACGCCATCCGCTTTGTGCATCCGCCCGGCTACAGTTATTACGCCATGCTGCGCCAGAAGCTGCACTGGAGCGAAATGTAAAAGGCCGTTGCGGAAGTACCGAAACGGCCTCCGATTTAGGGGAGCATGAGGGGAAGCGCCCCGAAGGTCTCGATCCCCGTTGAGGGGAAAGTACCCTCCGGGGAACCTCCAAGGGGACTTCCTCCGGGGCGTATCCCCTCGTTTCGTAAGGAGCTGCAAACATGCTGCGGACGCTCAGCATCCGCGATTTTGTCATCGTCGATTTGCTCGAACTCGAATTCAACTCCGGCTTTACCGTGCTCACCGGCGAAACCGGCGCGGGCAAGTCCATTCTCATCGACGCGCTCGCGCTGGCCCTGGGCGACCGTGGCGATGCCGCTGTGGTGCGCGCCGGCTGCGAACGCGCCGACATCAGCGCCGAGTTCGATATCCAGCTCTTGCCCTGGCTCACCGAATGGCTGCACGCGGCCGACCTAGAGGGCGATCCTGGTTCGATCCTGTTGCGGCGGGTAATCGACCGCAACGGACGCTCGCGGGCATTCGTCAACGGCCGGCCGGCTACGC
>DATKUQ010000065.1:0-2585 GCA_035530495.1 Burkholderiales bacterium | reverse complement strand
ATGCATCAAGACGAGCCGATAGCGCTGCAATGCGCCGAGATAGTCGGCGTAACCCAGCTCGGCGCGCAGCGCTTCGAAAATCTGCCAGTAGCGATCGCGACTCTCGGTGCCGAACTCCTTGGCGAGCTGCGCGCGCAGATCGTCGATCACGCGATCGTTGTCGAGCAGCGTGTTGTCGCAGTCGAGCAGAAACACCACATTTTCCGATTGCTTCACGATTTTTCCTCCCGCACGATCCAGCGCGCGATCTCGGTCCAGTTCTCGCGCAGGGTCTTCGCCCCCATGAACAAGCCGATATGCCCGCCGGGCGCGAGCGCCTTCGCGATCCTGGCTTTGGGCGTGCCGACAAGCTGTTCGGCGGCGAACACCTGCTCCCTCGGGGTGATGTCGTCGGCCTCGCCGGCGAGCAGGTAGACGGGACAACGGATGTCGGCCAGCGACAGGCGCCGCCCCAGTCCGACGAATTCCCCCTTGGCCAGGCGGTTCTCCATGAACAACTGGTGGATGGCCTGCAGATACCAGCGCCCGGGCAGATCGATCGGGTTCTCGTACCATCTCGCAAAGGCCTCCGTCTTGCTCAGGTAATCCGGGTCGTCGATGTGCTCGTACAGGCGCAAATACTTGTCGACGTACTGCGCCTCGGGATGCATGCTCTTCCAGCCCTCGAGCATCAGGCGCCCCCGCATCAGGCCGCCGCCCGTCTGCACCAGCTCCTCGTAGAAGCTGGCCGGCATCCCGTCCACCATCTGCTTGAGCGGTCCGTTGCCGGCCTGGGTGTCGATAGGCGAACCGGCGAGCACCAGGGTCGCCACCTTGTCGGGATAGCGCGCGGCGTACATGGCCGACATCCACCCGCCCTGGCACAGCCCGATGAGGTTCACGCGCGCGCCCAGATCGTCGACGCAGACGTTGATTTCGGCGAGATAGTTGTCGATGTCGTAGTCCTTCATCCCGGGGCCGGCGCTCTTCCAGTCGGTGACCAGCACGCGCCTGTGGCCGTTCGCGAGCAGCGTCTCGACCAGGCTCTGGCCCTTGTGGTAGTCCGCGATGGTGGCGGTGTGTCCCGCGTAGGGCGCGTCGACCAGGGTCGGGACTGCGCCCGACTTCGCGTCTCCGAACTCGCGCAGCCGCAGCGTATGCAGCTCGAGCATCACGCTGTTCGCGCTCGCAAACTGCGGCTTGAGCTCGTAGTCCACCTTCTCCGCCTCGGCGACGAATTTCAGGTTCTTCTGGAACAGCGCGAGTTCCGCCTTTTCCATCGCAAAGGCGGCGGCCAGCGGCCAGAACAAGGGGACGCTGTGTTCGTCGATCTTGCGCGCGCTCTTCTTTTCGTTTTTCTTCATCGCCGGCTCCGGTATCACGATTCGGTTCCGCCGCTCGCGGCGGTTTCGGCGGATGCGACGAGCGCGCGAGTGTGCTGCGCGATCATCCAGTCCTCGTCGGTGGGAATGACCCATGCGGAGACGGCACTGTCCCGCGAGCTGATGCGCGGTCCGTGGGCGGCGTTCGCCGCCGGGTCCAGCGCGACGCCCAGCCAGGCGAGAGCATTGCATACGCGCCCGCGCACCTCGGCCGCATGCTCGCCGATGCCGCCGGTGAACACCAGCGCATCGACGCCGCCCAGCGCCGCGCTGAGGCTTCCTATCGCACAGACCACGCGATAACAGAACAGTTCCACCGCCTCGGCCGCGGCGCTGTCGGCCGACGCCAGCAGCTCGCGCATGTCGCTGCTGATGCCGGACACCCCCAGCAGCCCGCACTCGTGATACAGCAGCGTTTCGAGACGCCGCTGATCCATGCCCCGCTCCGCCATCAGATAGAGCAGCACACCGGGGTCGATCCACCCCGGGCGCGTGCCCATCATCAGGCCGTCGAGCGCGCTGACGCCCATCGTCGTCTCCACGCTGCGGCCGCCGCGCATGGCGCACAGGCTCGCGCCGCTGCCCAGATGGGCGACGATGGTGCGGCCCTGCGCGGCGCGCGCGTCGTAATGCGGCAGGCGGCCGCTGATGTACTCGTACGACAGGCCGTGGAAACCGTAGCGCACGATGCCCGACTCGGTGAGCGCCCGCGGCAGCGCGAACAAGCGCGCCACGCGCGGCACCGTCCGGTGAAAGCCCGTATCGAAACAGGCCACCTGGGGAAGCTTCGGATAGGCATCGAGCAGATGCCTGATCGGCGCGAGATTGTGCGGAAGATGCAGGGGCATCATCGGCACCAGGGCCTCGAGCTGGCGCAACACCGGCGTCCCGATCCGGACCGGCATTCTGTGCGCCTCGCCGCCGAACACGACGCGATGCCCGGCCGCCCACAGCGTACTCCCCTCGAGACGGCTTTCGATCCACGCCATCAGATGATTGAGCAGCGCCTCGTACGACTGGCCCGCGTCCTGCGCCCAGCGCCGCTCGGCGAGCGTCGCGCCCTGCGCATCCTGCGCGCGGAAATGCGGCGCGGTGCCGATGCCGTCGATCGCGCCTGCCGCGATGCGCTCCAGGTCCGGCCCCGCGCCGGCGCCGAACAAGGCGAATTTGACGCTCGAGGAACCGGCATTGAGCACTGCGATCGTCTGCGCCATGCTCATCCCC
>DATKUQ010000064.1:0-5975 GCA_035530495.1 Burkholderiales bacterium | reverse complement strand
CTGGCCGGCAATCGCGGTCGGAATGCCGACCAGGCGGGCGCCAAGGCGGTTCGACGCGCACGCATGCAGCGCCTTGCCGATCAGCGTGCGCTGGAAGAACAGCGCGAACACGATCAGCAGCAGCGCCGTCGCCGCGACGATTGCGACGCTTTGCCCGGAGATCGGAATGCCGCCCGCGGTGAACGACTGCGTCAGCAGCGGTTTCGTGGATACCCCTTCGGGACCGAAGAACACCAGCCCGAGCCCCATCAGGGAAAAATGCACGCCGAAGGATGCGATCAGCAGCACCAGCACGCTCGCGTTGGCCAGGGGCGCGAACGCGACGCGGTAGAGCATCGGCCCCATCGGACCGATCAGCGCGACCGCAATCAGGATGTTCACCGTGGTGCCGAGCTTCATCGGCGCCAGCGCGTAAGTGAGCGCAGCCAGCAGCGCAGGCAACACCAGGTTGAACAGAGCGATCAGCGCCACGCCGCGCACATTCAACGTGCGCCGTTGCTGCACCAGCGCAGCCGCAGCGGAGAGCGCGCCGAGCGCAAGGAGCAGCCAGACGGTGGGAGGAAGGTGCCCGGCCTCGAGCGCTGCGACGGTCATGGCGCCGAACGCGATGAACTCGCCCTGCGGAACCAGAATCACGCGGGTAACGGCGAACACCAGCACCAGCGCTATCGCAGCCAGCGCATAGATCGCGCCGTTGATGATCCCGTCCTGCACCAGAAACAGAAAAATGGTCGAGTCCACGCGCGCGCTTTCTGTTTTCTATCGACGAGGAAACGCGAAGCGGTTCATCGCACGATTACGGCGCCGGCCGGGCTCGCATCGGACAGGATCGTCGCCGTGAATAATGCAATGCGCTTCCTTGGACCTATCGGTATGCATAAACACCTTTTCACCAAGAGCGCCTAACAAATTTTCCCCCAGGCGCCTGATTTAGGGGAGCACGAGGGGAGCTATCCCTTCGTTTTGTTAGACACTCTTAGCATGGAGGCAACATGCCGCCACGTTAATCGATACGCCGTCGCTGGACCGCTCCGCGCTGGCCGCGGAGAAATTCCTGCATGTCGACACAGGCCGGGAAAGCGTGAGCCGGATGGCAGGCGGGAGACTACAACCGTACACGCGGGAAGGCAAGCGCAGGCTCTGTCCGTGCAGGGTCTGTTCGTTCGACCACCGGAGCCGCGCTGTTTGCACGGCAATGAAGTTGATTTTTGTTCAGCGCGCAGGCGCAGCAAGCGCGCGATTGACGGGTTTGGCGGTCGGAGGGATACTGCCGCGGGTGCAACTGAATCTCTCATCCTCAGCCTGCTGCCACGCCCGTTCTTCGCTTGCGGCGCGCGCGCCCTTTAACCGAACCCGATTCTGTTTCAATCTGTTTTTTTCCGGAACTTCATGCGCGGCTGGCGCCGGCATGCGTCGTGTTTGCAGTCCGGATGACCGCCTGGACACCGTGGAGACCGAACGATGAGCGAAACGAACGAACAGGAACGACAGCTGGTCGAGTGGCTGGCCGACATGAACGAGGACGATGCGCTGGCTCTGGCCAAGCGCATGCTGCTCGAGGAAGGCGCCGCGCCGCTGCGCGTGCTCGAGCTGTGCCGCGAGGCCATGGACATCGTCGGCAAGCGCTTCGGGGAGGGCGAGTATTTCCTGCCCGAACTGGTGCTCGCGGGCGAAATGCTCGAAACCATCGGCGCGATCGCCAAGCCGCTGATCAAGTACGCGCCCGGCGCCGAGCCCAGGAAACTGGGCAAGGTGCTGATCGGCACCGTGCACGGCGACCTGCACGACATCGGCAAGAATATCGTCAGCTTCATGCTCGACATCAACGGCTTCGAGGTCAAGGATCTTGGCATCGACGTGCCGGTCAAGGACTTCATCGAGGAGATCAAGACCTACGAACCGGACGTCGTGGGCTTGTCGGGGTTCCTGACGCTGGCCTTCGATTCGATGAAGGAAACCATCGAGGCCTTCGACAAGGAAGGCATACGCGGCAGGTTCAAGGTCATGATCGGCGGCGGGCAAATCGACGAAACCGTGCGCGCCTATACCGGCGCGGACGCCTTCGGCGTCAATGCCGTGGAAGCGGTGAACCTGTGCCGCGCGTGGATGGGGAAGGCCGCATGAACGCCCTTGAACAGACCGCGGAAGGCAAGCTTGCCTACGACGCGCGCTGGCAGCGGATCATGGATTGCGTCGCGCTCAGGCAGCCGGATCGCATGCCGGTCACCATGTACGCCAACTTCTGGCTCGCGAAATACGGCGGCATCAGCTACAAGGAGCTGATGTACGACTACGACAAGACCAAGGCGATCGCCGAACGCGCGGTGCTCGAATTCGAACCGGATGCCTGCATCGCGCTGGTCGGCGCCAATGCGATGGGAAAGGTGTTCGAGGCGACGGGCTACAAGCAGCTGCAATGGCCCGGCCACGGCGTCGGCGACAACCAGCCCTATCAGTACCTGGACCGGGAATACATGAAGCCGGAGGAGTTTCCCGATTTCTTGCGCGACCCCACCGGCTTCTATCTCAACACCTACCTGCCGCGGATTTTCGGCGCATTCGAGGGCTTCGAGAAGTTTCCGGTACTTCCGGGCATGTTCTATTTTCGCGCGATCACCGGATTGCGCCCGCTGGCCAATCCGGATTTTCGCAAGGCCCTGCAGCGGGTGCTCGACGCCGCAGACGAAGTCGATCGCTACATGACCCATGCCGGCCAGTGGAACAAACGCATCAATGCCCTGGGCTTTCCGCTGATCAACGGCAGCAACTCGGGCGCCCCCTACGACGTGCTTGCGGACTACTTTCGCGGCGCCACCGGGATGATGAAGGACCTGTTCCGCAACAAGGACAAGCTGCTCGAGGCCATCGACTTGATGCGCCATTACCTGACGCAGATGACCATCGCCAACGCCAAGGCTTCCGGCCATCCCATCGTGATGATCCCGATTCACTGGGCGCCCGATGCCTTCATGTCGCCCAAGCAGTTCGAGACCTTCTGGTGGCCCAGCTTCCGCCAGATGATGGTGGACTTGATCGACGCCGGCCTGGTCCCGATGCCGCTGTGGGAATCGGATTGCACCAAGCGGCTGGAGACCATCAAAGACATTCCGCCGGGCAAGTGCATCTACTGGTTCGAGCGCACCGACATGATCAAGGCGTTCGAAGTGCTGGGCGACGTCGTTGCGCTGCGCGGCAATCTGTCGCCGTCGATGATGACCACCGGAACGCCGGCCGACGTGGATGCGGCGGTCAGGCATCTCGTCGACGGCGTCTGGAACAAGGGAGGGAAGCTGATTCTGGAAACGGCTTTCGGCATCCCCGACGAAACCCCGGTCGAGAATGTGCGCGCGATGTTCGATGCGGCGCGCAAGTACACCGGCTGAGCCAAGTGCGCGCCGCGCGCGGATTCGACGTATTGCGCGAAGTGGCGGCCGCGCCGCTTCCGGGGCGTCCGTCCGCCGCGAGGGAACGCCTGCGCCAGCAGGCGCTGGACCTCGTGCACCGCGAGCGGCTGATCGACGCGGCTTACAGCTACGCGATCGTTCCGCTGCAAGCGCCGGCGGCGAGCGTGCTGCGCGCCGGGGGCGAGTCGCTGTTCGCGCCCTGGCTGCTGCCGGCCTCGGGAGAACTCACCGCCATCGCCTGCGGCGCATGCACCCTCGGACCGGACTTGGAGCGACGCGCGGGCGAACTGTTCGCCGAACGCCGGCCCTCGCTCGCCACGGCCCTGGATGAACTGGGCAACGCGCTGCTGTTCGCCGTCTCGCGCCGCGCCCAGGATCGCATGCTCGCAGACGCAAACCGGCGCGGGCTTTGCATGGCGGGCGAACTGCGTCCCGGCGACCCTGGCCTCGCACTCGATGCCCAAAGCGCCGTGCTGCGCCTGGCGCAGGCGGACGCCATCGGCATCAGCCTCGGCGCCGGAGGCTTGATGCATCCGGTCAAGTCGTGCTCGATGGTGCTGGGCGTGGGCGTCGATCTGCCGGCGGTCGAATGGTCGCGCTGCGACCACTGTCCGACCAGGAAAAAATGCAAAATAGTGGAGCGCGCCGGAGCCGCCGCGCATTGAACCCGACATGTCCGGCCCCGTCTCCTCCGCACCCGCGCACAAGCTGATTTTTCCCGAACTCGATCGCGAAATCGCGGCGCTGGGCGACGAAACCATCTTCCAGAGCGCGCGCCGCAACGGCTTGCGCATAGTCGGCGCCTGCGGCGGGCGCGGCACCTGCGGTACCTGCGTGGTACGCGTGACCGAGGGCCAGATAGACCACATCCACTCGGGACCCGTCGATCTGCTCGAGACCAGCCCGGCCGCCGGCGCCGACGCCAATGCCGGCCGCGGCAGGAAAAAGTGGCTGCGCGCCTGCCAGCTGCGGGTGCGCAGCGACTGCACCGTGGAAGTGGCGCCGCGCTCGCTCGCGCCAGTCGTGCGCGCCGACGCGGCCACGGGGGACGCGAGCGAAATTTTGCCGCTGGATGCCGCCGTCTGCAGCCGCGACCTGACCGTCCCCATCGCCACGCTCGCCGACAACGTCTGCGATGCCGACCGCGTTGCGCGCGCGATGGGAGTGAGCGCACCGGTAATCGATTTCGCCGCGGCGCAGCGTCTTTCCACCGTGCTGCGCGAAAACCCGACGCAGGAAGGGTGGACGCTGCGGGTGCATCGCCGCGGCGGCGAGCTGATCGACTTTGCAGCGGCCGGGAGCCGCAGCCTGGGCCTCGCGGTGGACCTGGGAACGAGCAATGTCGCCGGCTTTCTGCTCGACCTGGAAAGCGGCGCGCGCATTGCCAGTCTGGGCATCGAGAACCCGCAAGCCGCGTGGGGCGCGGATCTGATCAGCCGCATCAACCACGCGATGAGCGGCCCACCGGCCGCCGCCGAATTGCGCGCTGCCGCAGTGGCGGCCATCAACGCGCTGGCGCACGACCTGTGCCGCGCGGTCGGCAGCCATAGCGGGCGCATCGTCGACGCGGCGATCTGCGGCAACACCACCATGCACCATTTGCTGCTCGGGCTGCCGGTGCGCCAGCTCGGCCGCGCGCCATTCGTCGCCGCCGTAAGCGCAAGCATGGATCTGAAGGCGCGCGACTTCGGCCTGAATTTCTGTCCCGGCGCGTGGGTGCACCTGGCGCCGAACGTCGGCGGTTTCGTCGGCGGCGACCACGTCACCGCCTTGCTCGCGACCCGGGACCGCTGGCAGGCATGCCGCACCGCCCTGGTGATGGACATCGGCACCAATACCGAAATTTCCCTCGTTCACGGCGGCGAAATCACTTCCGCTTCCTGCCCTTCCGGGCCCGCGCTCGAAGGCGGCCACATATCCTGCGGCATGCGCGCCGCGGACGGCGCGATCGAACGGGTCACGATCGAGGGCGGGCGCCTTGCCGTGGCTGCCATCGGCAATATCGAGCCCGTGGGCCTGTGCGGCTCCGGCGTTGTCGACGCGCTGGCAGTCCTGCGCCACCTGGGCGTGGTCAGCGAGCGCGGTCGTATCGTCTCCGGACATCCGGACGTGGCGGAAATGGATGGAAAGCCGGCGGCGGTACTGGCGCCGGGCGTTCACTTCACGCAGCTCGACGTGCGCGCGGTGCAACTGGCCAAGGCGGCGATCCGCACCGGCGTGGACCTGCTGCTGCAGGAGCGCGGCGTGCAGGAGCGCGACATCGAGCGGTTCATCATCGCCGGCGCCTTCGGCGCCTACATCGATGTCGCAAGCGGCGTCGAGATAGGGCTTTTCCCCGAACTGCCCGCCGCGCGATTCGAGCAGGTCGGCAATGCCGCGGGCCTCGGCGTGCGCAGGATGCTGGCGAGCCGCGAAGCGAGAAAAAGCGCCGCCGCACTCGCCGCGGACTGCCGCTACATCGAGTTGGCAACCCGCAGCGAATTTCAGAAGACTTTCATGAGGAGAATAGGCTTTGCCTGATGCCATCGCCGCACCCTTGTTCACCACCATCGGTGACAGGATCAATCCGGG
>DATKUQ010000063.1:0-2563 GCA_035530495.1 Burkholderiales bacterium | reverse complement strand
TTCGTCACCAAGGGGCTGCGCGAGTCAGGACACACCGTGGATCACGCCGGAAACGGGCGCGACGGCATGCTCCTCGCGGCCAGCGAACCTTATGACGTAATCATCATGGACCGCATGCTGCCCGGCCAGATCGACGGCCTGGGCATCATCGAAGCCCTGCGCAAGACCGGCAACCGCGTGCCTATCCTGATCCTCAGTGCCCTGTCCGACGTCAACGAGCGCATACGGGGACTGCGCAGCGGCGGGGACGACTACCTCACCAAGCCCTTCGCGTTCGGCGAACTTCTGGCGCGGATCGACGCGCTGCGCCGCCGCGCCCAGGCAAGCGAAGCGCGCACCAGCCTGGAGGCGGGCGATCTGCGCATGGACCTTTTGTCGCGCAAAGTGGTACGCGCAGACCGCAACATCGCGCTGCAGCCGCGGGAATTCAAGCTCCTCGAATATCTGATGCGGCACGCCGGCGAAGTCGTGACGCGCACCATGCTGCTCGAAAACGTGTGGGACTACAACTTCGATCCGCAGACGAATATCGTCGACGTGCACATCAGCAAGCTGAGGCAGAAGATCGATTCCGAGTCCGAGCGCCCGCTGCTCAGGACCGTGCGCAATGCCGGCTACATGCTGAGCGCCGATGACTAGAGGCATACGGCTGTCGGCGCTCAACCTGGCGCTCGGCTATGTCCTGTTCGGCGTTGCCGCCCTGGTCTGCTTCGCCGCGCCGCTGTGGTATGCATGGCAGGTCACCATCACGGACGGGCGCGCCGAGATACTGCGCGAGGACGCGGAAAGGCTGGCCGACGTATTCGACCATAGAGGCGCTCCGGGCCTGGCCTCGTTCATTGATGCGCGCGTCGGATTGAAGATCGCGCACGAGCGCATGCTGCTGTTCACCGATGCCGCACACCATCGCCTGGCCGGAAACCTGAGCGAGTGGCCGCGCGGCATTCCGGCGAAGCCGGGCACCTATACCGGCAGCGTGGATTTTCACGGCCGCCAGTCGCGGGCGGTCTTCGTTCATATCGTATTGCCCGACGGCTACAACGTGCTGGTAGGGCGCGACGTGGCCAAGTTCGCTCCGCTGGAGGCGCGCTTCTGGTATGGCCTTGCGGCGGCAATCGTCATACTTTCGATCGTCGGTGCAATCGGCGCGGCGCTGATCCGGCGCGAGCTGCTGTCGCGCATCCACGGCATCAGGCAGACCGTGTCGGCGATCATGCAAGGCAAGCTGAGCCATCGGCTGCCGACGCGAGGCGGCAACGACGAGCTCGATACCCTGTCACAGACCATCAACCGCATGCTCGATCAAATCGAGCAGTTGATACACGGGATCAGCAATGTCTCCAATTCCATCGCGCATGACCTGCGTACGCCGCTGGCGGAATTGCGCTCCCGGCTCGAGGAACTGTCACTGACGCGCCCCCCCGTGGATGTGACTTTCGCGGAACTCGAAGCGGCCGTCGCCGACGTCGATCGCGTGATCAGCATTTTCAACGCCCTGCTGAGGCTGGCGGAGATCGACACGGGCATGCGCCGCTCCGGCTTCGTTCCGGTCGACGTCGCCCACGTCTGCACCGAGGTCGTCGAGTTCTATTTGCCGGCCGCGGAGCTAAAGAGTGTCGCGCTGTCCTTGCGCAGCGCCGCGGCGGTGACCATGGCGGGTGATCCCGTACTGCTTGCGCAGGCGGTAAGCAATTTGGTCGACAACGCCCTCAAATACACGCCACCCGATGGGAACATCGCCGTCGAGATTTCGCAGCGCGGCGACGGCGTCACCGAAATTACCGTTGCCGACAACGGCCCCGGCATCCCCGACGCCGAAAAACCGAAAGCCGCGGAGCGCTTCTTCCGCGGTGACGCCAGCAGAGGATCGCCGGGTGTGGGACTTGGGCTGAGCATCGTGGAGGCGGTTGCGCGCCTGCACGGCGGTACGCTGCAGCTCACCGATAATCATCCCGGGCTGCGGGCGCGGATGGTCGTCGAATCGGGAACAGACACCGGATACGCGTTCAGCGAAGAAGAGGTGCCCGCGTAGCCGCCGCTCCTGGCGCATGAAAGGCCACTGTTCAGAGTGTCCCTAGTCGCAGCCAGCAGTTACCGCGTTTCTTTCCGCAGAATGTCAGAGTGCTTTAGTCGCAGCGCTTCGATGCCAATTATAGAGCTGCGCCAGAGGCAAAACGCCCAAGGGATCCAGGAATACAGCAAAAAATCGCAGGCCGCCCTCCCGGCGTCCGGCCGCCGCCGCGCCGAGTTGCTCGAAAAGGGGATGCAAGGCTTCAGGTTCCCGACGCACCAGCGCTTCGAAGCCGCTGAAAAGAAGCACATCCCCGTCGGTGCGCCTTGAAACTGCATTCGCGGCGGTGCCGCAAAGCGCAGCGCCGGGAATTTCTTCGAGCACGATGCGTGCGAGTGCAAAGCCGTTGAGCGCCACCGCTTCTTCGAGCGCCTCCGTCGACTCCACCCGGTATACGCCCGAGCGCCCCGCATCGGACAGCCGCTCGGCAAGCTTTCCCATCGTCCCTCCAGGTTCCTTTCGCGCAAGTTCGTTACGCAGCGCGTTACGTAT
>DATKUQ010000062.1:0-10735 GCA_035530495.1 Burkholderiales bacterium | reverse complement strand
CTGGGCGGCCAAGGGCACGCAACTGCTCGGCGTAAAAGCCGTGATCGCCAGGAGCTTCGAGCGCATCCACCGCTCCAACCTGGTCGGCATGGGCGTGCTGCCCTGCCAGTTCAAGGGTACGGACAGCGTCGCCACATTGGGCATCAAAGGCGACGAGGAGTTCGACATCCTCGGCATCGACGGCGCGATCAAGCCGCAGCAGGATCTGACCCTGGTGATCAAGGGCAAGGACGGCAGCCGCCGCGAGATTCAGGTGCTGCTGCGCATCGATACCGCGATCGAGGTCGACTACTACCGCCACGGCGGCATCATGCCCTATGTGTTACGCGAGCTGCTCGCAGCTGCGTAACCCATGGTTGATGGCCCCGCACGCCAAGGCGTGCGGGCGACGCGAGCTGCTCGCAGCCGCGTAACATCTTGTTGCTGGCCCCGTACGCCAAGGCGTGCGGGCGACGCGAGCTGCTGGCAGCCGCGTAACACCTTGTTGTTGACCCCGCACGCCAAGGCGCGCGGGCGACGCGAGCTCCTCGCCGCAGTCTGAGAATGCCTGAGCAAACGAGGAAGCACCTGCCCTCGGGCTCCCCCTGAATCAGCTGCCCAACATTTGTTGGGCGCTGTAAGAGTTTTGGTGCTTGGCCGGCGCCATCCCCAAAAGCCCGATGTTCGCAAGACGCCGGGCTTTTTTCTGACTCCGCTCGCCGGGCTTGGCGTTTTCAGAACCTGCTTTTCAATGCTTCCTTGACCGCGGTCACGCCATGCCCTTGCACGATTCCCGAAACAGGACAAAAATAATGCTGTTCGGGTAATCGTGGAGCAGTCTCCGGGAGGGCTCATGTTTATCGAGAACCGTCTGACACAATTGGCCACGCGGGTGAGGTATACCAATCCGACGCCCTTGCGGCTTGACCTTTGGGACGGGCGCAGCCTGGAATTCGGCCCGGATCCGAAAGTGACCATCGTAGTTCCGCAAAAGCGCGCGCTGCGCTGCTTCCTGCCGCCCGATCTAATGAAGCTCGGCGAAGCCTATGTCGAAGGCCGGATCCGCGTCGAAGGTTCCCTGCGCGACATATTCGAGGCCAGCGCCCGCTTCGTGCAGGCTGCTGCGCGCCCCGATCGTATCGGTCGTCTGCTGTGGACGGCCAACCATTCGGCGCAGAGCGATCGCAAGGCGATCCAATACCACTACGATGTCTCCAACGCGTTCTACCGGCTGTTTCTCGACAGGAATATGGTCTATTCCTGCGCCTATTTCCGCAGCGACGCCGACACGCTCGAGCAGGCGCAGGAGCAAAAGCTCGATTACATCCTCACCAAACTGCGCGTCCAACCTGGCCACCGCCTGCTGGACGTCGGTTGCGGCTGGGGCGCGCTGATCATCCGCGCCGCGGCGAAATACGGCTGCATCGCCACCGGCATCACGCTGTCGCGCAACCAGTATGAACTGGCGCGCGAGCGCATCCGTGCCGAGGGGCTGGAGGGGCGCTGCGAGGTGCGCCTGCAGGACTATCGCGATGTGCCGGAAACCGGCGGCTATGACCGCATCGCCAGCGTGGGCATGTTCGAACACGTCGGGCTGAAAAACCTGGGCGCCTATTTCCGCAAAATGGATGCCCTATTGGCCGAGGACGGGGTGGCACTGAACCACGGCATCACCGCGGCCCATTCCGACAGCCGCGCCGTCGGCATGGGCGTGGGTCAATTCATCGACAAATACGTCTTTCCCGACGGCGAGCTGCCGCACATATCCCTGGTCCTGAGCGAGATGTCGGCGGCCGGCTTCGAGGTCGCCGACGTGGAAAGCCTGCGGCGCCATTACGCGCGCACCTGCGAGCACTGGGCCGCCAACATCGAAAAAAACCGTGCCGAAGCGGTGCGCATCGCCGGCGAGAAGCGCTACCGCATCTGGTCGATCTACCTCGCCGGTTGCGCCTTCGGCTTTGCGCGCAATTGGATGAACATCTACCAGGTGCTGGCGGTCAAGGCGGGGCGCCCCAACCCTCTGCCGATTACGCGCGACTGGATCTACGCCCAGGACAACGCGGAGTCCATGCCCCGGCTCCAAGAATAGAGCCGGTGTTCCGGCGAATTTTGCCGGCTACCCAGCACCCTTTTTCGCCGCACAGCGGGTCGTAGAGGTCGGCAAGCGTGGCGTCTGGAAATTCTGCGCGCGATTGGAATAAGTCAGGCCGCCAGTTTCTGCACGCCCTTGGGTGGATGACGCTGCGCCTGCCAAAGATCGTACTGCATCTGCATGCCGAGCCAGAGATCGGCACTGGTAGCCAGTGCTTTCGATAACCTTACTGCCATCTCCGCACTGATCCCCGCCCGGCCGTTAAGAATCGCCGACAGCGATTGGCGCGAAACGCCCAGCTTCTGCGCCGCCTCGGTCACGCTGAGACCGGCCGGCAGATATTCCTGCAGGACCTCTCCCGGATGCGGCGGATTGAACATACGCGACATGATGCTCTCCTAGTGATAATCGAGATAATCGACCAACTCAACGTCGACACCGTCGAATCTGAAAACGACCCTCCAATTGCCGCTTACGTTAAGCGACCAGCATCCCTTTTCCCTGCCCGACAATTGATGCAGGCGCCAGCCCGGTGCGTTAAGGTCCTGTGCGGACTTGGCCAGATCCAAAGCAAACAGCAGTTTTCTCAGCTTGTCCGCGTGGTCCGGTCGGATGCCGGCTTTGCTGCCGACGCGGAAGAACGTCTCCAGGCCCTTGTGCCGGAACGACTTGATCATGACGCCACTGTAAAGCTGTGCTTTACAGCTGTCAAGACAGGAACGTTCCGCCTGTCAATACCCGTGAATCAGCCTAGCCCCTGCTGCTGCAGGTATTCCTCGTAGTTGCCGCGGAAATCGACAATGGCCGTGCCCACCTGCTTGCCCTCTCCCGGCTTCATCTCGATGATGCGGGTGGCGAGCGAGGACACGAACTCGCGGTCGTGGGAGACGAAGATGAGCGTGCCCTTATAGCGATCGAGCGCGCCGTTCAGCGATTCGATCGATTCCATGTCGAGGTGGTTGGTCGGCTCGTCCAGCAGCAGAACGTTGGGCATTTGCAGGATCAGCTTGCCGAAAGCCATGCGCTGGCCTTCGCCGCCTGAGATTACCTTGATCGACTTCTTGGCGTCGTCGCCTGTGAACAGCAGCCGCCCGAGCGTCGCGCGAACGATCTGGTCGTCGTCGCCCTCGCGCCGCCACTGTCCGACCCAGTCGAACAGCGTCGCGTCTCCGGCGAAATCCGCGGCGTGGTCCTGGGCGCAGTAGCCCGGGCGCGCCTTTTCCGCCCACTTCACCGTGCCGTAGTCGGGTTTGAGGCCGCCCTGCGCCTCGCCCAGCAGGCAGCGCAGCAGCGTCGTCTTGCCGATGCCGTTAGGGCCGATGATCGCGACCTTTTCCCCGGCTTCGATGGCCAGGTCCAGCCCCTTGATCAGCGGCTTGTCGTAACTCTTGGCGAGTCCCTTCACTTCCACTGCCAGGCGGTGCAGCTTTTCCTTTTCGTCGTACTCGAAGCGGATGTAGGGATACTGCCGGCTGGAGGGCTTGATATCCTCGAGTTTGATTTTCTCGATCTGGCGCGCGCGCGAAGTCGCCTGCCGCGCCTTGGACTTGTTGGCGGAGAAGCGGCGCACGAAGTCCTGCAGCTCGGCTACTTTCTCCTTCGCCTTGGCGTTGGCCGCGAGCAGCTGCTCGCGCGCCTGGGTCGAAGCGAGCATGTAGTCGTCGTAGTTGCCCGGATAGACCCGCAGCGTGCCGTAATCCATGTCGGCCATGTGGGTGCACACGCTGTTGAGGAAGTGCCGGTCGTGGGAAATGATGATCATGGTGCAGTTGCGCGCGTTGAGCACGCCCTCGAGCCAGCGGATCGAGTTGATGTCGAGGTTGTTGGTCGGCTCATCCAGCAGCATGATATCCGGGTCCGCGAACAGCACCTGCGCCAGCAGCACGCGCAGCTTCCAGCCCGGCGCAACCGCGCTCATCGGGCCGTTGTGCTGCTCGATCGGAATGCCCACGCCGTGCAGCAGCTCGCCCGCGCGCGCCTCGGCAGTGTAGCCGCCGAATTCGGCATAGCGCGCCTCGAGGTTGGCCGCGTGCATGTAGTCCTCTTCGCTCGCGTCCGGATCGGCATAGATCGCGTCGCGCTCGCTCATCGCCTGCCACATTTCCTCATGACCCATGAGCACCACGTCGAGCACGCGCTGATCCTCGTAGGCGAACTGGTCCTGGCGCAGCTTGCCCACGCGCTCGTTGCGATCGACCGCGACGCTGCCCGCGCTCGCTTCGAGGTCGCCGCCGAGGATCTTCATGAACGTGGACTTGCCGCAGCCGTTGGCCCCTATCAGACCATAGCGGTTGCCTTCGCCGAACTTGACCGAGATGTTCTCGAACAAGGGTTTGGCGCCGAACTGTATGGTGATACCGGAGGTGACTATCAAAACGGATTTCGCTTCTGGGATATGTCGAAAGAGGCGCGATTTTACCGGAAAGCTCTCTTCCAACGGTGCTTAATTCAATCCCCCGTAAAGCGGTGGATCAGCCTGCGGTCCTTTTTCGTCGGCCGTCCCTTCACCCCCGCGCCCGGGTGCGGCTGGACCTTGCGCAGCGCAATCGCCGCCTCGCGCCGCGCGCGGCTATCCTCGCGCTCGCGATAGAGCAGCGCCGCCTGAGCCGCCGGGCCACGGCTGCGCGCCAGCGCCAGAACTTCCACCACCCACTCCAGTTCGCCCACGCGGATCGCGAGCTCGTCCCCGACTTTGAGCGCGCGCGAGGGCTTTGCGCTCGCGCCGTTGAGCCGCACCCTGCCGCCGTCAACGGCTTTAGCCGCCAGGCTGCGCGTCTTGAAAAAACGCGCGGCCCAGAGCCATTTGTCGATGCGTAAGGGGTCGTCGCTCATGCTTGCGCAGGGGATGCGGCGCCATTCAAGACGCCGTATCCAACGCCGCTACGATATCTGGAGTACGCCGTGCACGCAGTGTGACCACCGTTGCGACCGCGCACAGCATAAAAGCTGCAGCCGCGCCGAACACCCATTGCGGCAGATGCCGGTCCAGCAGCCAGCCGAACAGCAGCGGCGACAGGGACCCGCCCAGGTCGAGGCCGGAATAGACGAAGCCATACACCTTGCCCGTCGCGCCCGGCGGCGCCGCGCCGCGCACCAGGATGTCGCGCGAGGGCTGGGTGGAAAAGATGAAGAACCCCATCAGGGTCATGGTGCCCGTCAAAAGCCACAGCGGCAGCGCGCCGCTCGCCAAAAACAGTGTAAGCACGGCGCCGATCAGCATGCCGGAGGCCGCCACCAGATTGTGGCGGCTGCTGTGCGCCGCTACGATGCCACCTGCGACGATGCCGACAATGCCGCCGAACAGAAAGCCGGTCAGCGCTGCGCTCGCCGTCACCAGCGGCGCGCGGTACAGGCTGGTGGTCACCGAAACCGAAAACGTCTGCAGCGCGACCAGCGCCATCGAATAAAAAGTGAAAAAAGCGAAGCATTTCACCACCGGCACGGTAAGAATTGCGCGCACTTCCTGCCGCAGCCCTGCGGCGCGCGTGCGCCGCGTCTTGCCCTGCCGCGCGCCGGCATCCGTCGCCTCGCCCGCTAACGCCGACCGGCTGGCGATGAACGCGGTAATCAACAAGCCGAGCGCCCCGGCGGAGATCGTTGCCGCGCGCCAGCCGTAGACGCTGGATATGCCGATGCTGAATACCGGCGCCGCGAGCCAGCCGAAGTTGCCGCCGATGCCGTGGGTGCTGAACGCATAGCCCAGCCGTTTCGGATTCACCTTGGCGTTGAGAATGCCGAAATCCGCCGGGTGAAACACGCTGTTGCCCATGCCTGCTAGCACTGCGATCGCCAGCAGCATCCAGTAGGAAGTCGCCAGTCCGGTAAGCAGCATCGCCAGGGAAAATGCGGTCATGCCGAATAACAACACACGGCGCGCGCCATAACGGTCGACGATGAAGCCGGACATGGTCTGGGAAATGGCGGAGACCGTGTACATGACCGAGACCATCAGGCCCAGCGCCGCATAGCCCACGCCGAACTGGTCCTTGAGCAGCGGGAACAAGGGCGCCAGGATCAGCTGCAGGAAATGCGAGAACATATGCGCAAATCCCACCAGGCCGATGACTTCGACGTCGCGTCTGATTTCGGCCGTGTCGGCAGCCATCGCGGCATTCCCGCTGGAAATTGAGGCTGTGATTCTCCGCCAAGGCGCAGCCCGACGCAATCACTGATCCCGTGCCTAGACCCTGCTCCGCACAGGGGAATTGTCGATCTACGCGCTGTCGCGCATAATGCCGCCGCGACATCAACAGAAACGAAACACCAGACATGAGTTCCTATCCCCGCCTGTTTCAGCCGCTGCAAGCCGGCGCGCTGACGCTGAAAAATCGCCTCGTCATGGGCTCGATGCACACGCGCCTCGAATCCGAGCCCGATGGCAGCGCGCGCGCCGCCGCGTTCTACGCCGAACGCGCGCGCGGAGGCGTCGCGCTGATCATCACCGGCGGTTATTCGCCCGACGCCTATGGCCTGCTCGAAGCCGATGCCGGCGCGCTCGATTGCCCGGACAAGCTCGCCGAACATCGCGTGGTCACCGAGGCGGTGCACGCTGCAGGCGGCAAAATCTGCCTGCAGATCCTGCACGCCGGGCGCTATGCCAAGCATGACGCACTGGTGGGCGTCTCCGACATCCCTTCGCCGATCAATCCCAGAAAGCCGCGCGCGCTCACCACCGCCGAAGTGGAGCAGACGGTCGCGAGCTTCGCCAACTGCGCCGCGCTCGCGCGCGAAGCGGGCTACGACGGCGTGGAAATCATGGGTTCCGAAGGCTATCTGATCAGCCAGTTCACGGCGCTGCGCACCAACCAGCGCAGCGACCGCTACGGCGGGTCGCTGGAAAACCGCCTGCGTTTCCCGCTCGAAATCGTGCGCGCGACGCGCTCGCGTGTGGGAGCGGATTTCCTCCTCATGTTCCGCATGTCGGCCCTCGATCTGGTCGAGGGCGGCCTGAACGCCGAGGAGACGCTGCAGCTCGCGCGCGAACTCGAAGCCGCGGGCGTGGACGTGCTCGACACCGGCATCGGCTGGCACGAAGCGCGCGTGCCCACCATCGCCTACATGGTGCCGCGCGCGGCCTGGCGCGAGGCCACCGCGCGCATCAAGTCCGCGGTCTCGATTCCGGTCATGGCTACGAACCGCATCAACACGCCCGAACTCGCGGAGGAATTGTTGCAGCAGGGCGTGGCCGATCTGGTGTCGCTGGCACGCCCGCTGCTGGCCGATGCTGCCTTCGCGCTCAAAGCCGAACAGGGCCGCGCGGGCGAAATCAACACCTGCATCGCCTGCAACCAGGCCTGTCTCGACTTCCTGTTTCGCAACAAGGTCGCGAGTTGCATGGTCAATCCGCGGGCCTGCCACGAGACCTCTTACCCGCAAGCCAGAGCACTACACGCCAAGCGCGTCGCCGTGGTCGGCGCCGGCGCCGCCGGCCTCGCCTGCGCCCTTGCCGCTTTCGAACGCGGCCATGACGTCACCTTGTATGAAGCCCAGGCCGACATCGGCGGACAGCTGAACCTCGCCAAACAGGTGCCGGGCAAGGAATTCGCCGAGACTTTGCGCTACTTCCGCACCCGGCTTGCGCACAGCAGCGTCCAGTTGAAGACCGGCCATCGCGTCGGCGCGGACGAACTGGCTCAGGGCGGCTACGACACCGTGGTGCTCGCGAGCGGCGTGCGCCCGCGGCTGCCCGACATTCCGGGCATCGCCCATCCCAAGGTATTGCGCTATGACGAGGTGTTGTCGGGGGCGAAGCTGCCGGGTGCGCGCGTCGCCATCATCGGCGCCGGCGGCATCGGTTTCGACGTCGCCGAATTTCTGAGTGCGACGCCCGGAGGCGCCGAAACGCCGGAATTTCTCGCAGCCTGGGGCGTGGACCCGTGCGGCATGGGCGACGGCGGTCTGGTCGCGCCAAAGCCGGAGCACTCCCCGCGCACTATCGTCATGCTGCAAAGAAAAACTACGCCGCCCGGCAAAAGCCTGGGCGCGACCACCGGCTGGGCGATCCGCATGGAGCTCGCGCGCCGCGGCGTTTCCGTGCTGAGCGGCGTGCGCTACCTGCGCATCGACGATCAGGGCCTGCATATCCTGCACGAGGGCCGGCAAAAACTGCTCGAAGTCGACCATGTGGTAATCTGCGCCGGACAGGATCCGGTCGACGCCCTGCACGCGGAGCTGGCTGCGATCGGAATCGACGCCGCGCTGATCGGCGGCGCCGAGCGTGCCGAAGAAATCGATGCCCTGAGGGCGATGAAAGAGGGAATGAAAGCCGCGTATGCGCTGTGAGCAAATCACACCGGTCTTGCAGGCGCCACGCCGACTTGTGGGAGCGGCGCCCTTGCCGCGATCAGCGCCAGGATCGACCATCGATCGGCCCGGGGGCGGGCCTCCCACAAGCGACAACGACGAACGACTAAGCACGCGATCCGACCCGAGATGAAACTACGCATCAGCCTGTATATCATCGCCGCCCTGCTGATGGGTGCGCACTTCCTGCGCGGCGGCCATTTCCTCGCGGTGACCTTGTGCCTGGCCGCGCCGCTGTTATTTCTGTGGAAAGACCGCGCCAGCCTGATCGCCTTGCAGTTGCTCGCCTATGGTGCAGCTACGACCTGGATCGTGGTGGCGATCCGACTGGTGCAAGTGCGCTGGTACTATGGAGAGCGCTGGGTCCTTGCGGCGATCATCCTGGGGTCGGTCGCGCTGTATACGCTGCTGGCCGGATTGCTGCTGAATTCGCGCGCAATCAGGGAGCACTACTCGAAATAGTCCGCCGGCGGCCGGGGCAGCGCCCGCGGGCTGCCTGCCCGGGGCTCAAACCACGGGCGGCAGCGTACCGGAATCGTCCTGCCAGGTCATCGACGGCCGCGGCGTCAGCTCGATCCATTTGTCCAGAGCGGCGACATGTTCGGATTCTTCGCTCGCGAACTCGGTCGCAAGACGCCGCACCTCCTCATCCGTCGAGTCCTCGGCCGCTGCGTGATAGAACTGCATCGCCCGCACTTCGTTGTCGCGTGCATACCTGAGCGCATTGTAGGGTTCGATCATGTAATCGAAGCCCTCCTCTCCGCCCACCTCCGGCGGCGAGCGCCAGCGGTATTCCCAGGATTTGAGCTGAGGCAGTTCGATCGTGCCGGCCCTGGACTTGATCGAGTCGCAATGCAACTGCGAAAACCGGGTCATGCTGCGGAACACCGCGGAAACGGCATCGTTGCGGTGTGCCTCCATCATGTCGGCCAGTTCCAGGTACCTTTCGGCGGCCTCCTGCTCCAGCGCCACCGCATGGGCCAGAAATTCGGGCAATGCAAAATCCATGTCCTCTCCCACGCGCACCGGCGCCGTTATGTAGATGCCTTGCGCGCCATTATAGGAGATTCCAACGGGCCTGTTGGCGCTCAGCGCAGGAGTGAAGTCCGGTACAATTCCTCCATGCACAATTCCACTACGGCCGGCGCGCGCGCCATCGGCCTCGCGGCAGCCGCGCTGCTCACCGCCGCATTCGCGCTGCCAGCGGGCGCGCACGAAACCTGCGTCCCGGCCGCCGCCTGGACTGTGCCCGGCAGCGGACCCATCGCTACGACGCAGATCCTTGCACTGGCCGCCGCCACCCGCGTGACGCTGCTCGGCGAACATCACGACGACCCCGATCACCATCGCTGGGAACTGCAGACCGTGGCGGCGCTCGCCGCCCTGCACCCGAAACTCGTGCTCGGCTTCGAGATGTTTCCGCGCCGCGTTCAGCCCGTGCTCGACCGCTGGGTCGCCGGCGAGCTGAGCGAGTCGGCGTTTCTCAAGGCGTCGGACTGGTCAACGGTGTGGGGCTACGATGCCGCGTTCTATCTGCCGCTGTTCCAGTTCGCGCGCATCAACCGCATTCCCATGCTGGCGCTCAACGTCGACCAGAGTTTCACGCACACGGTAGCCACGAAAGGACTCGCGGCCGTGCCGCAGGACCAGCGCGAAGGCGTTTCCGATCCGGCACCCGCCAGCGAAGCCTATCTGGCGCGTTTGTTCAAAGCCTATTCGCAGCATCCGGATGAAAAGAACGCCAAGCCGGCGCGCAGCGACCCCGCGTTCCAGCGCTTCGTCCAAGCCCAGCTCGTCTGGGACAGGGCGATGGCGCAGGCACTCGCCGATGCTGCTGCGCACAACCCGGATGCGCTGATCGTCGGCATCATGGGCAGCCAGCATGTTGCGCATGGCGACGGCGTGCCGCACCAGCTCGACAGCCTGGGCATCAAGCGCATGGTGTCGCTGCTGCCCTGGGACGCCGATGCGGACTGCAGCGATCTTACCGCGGACCTCGCGAGCGCCGTGTTCGGCCTGCCCGCCGAGCAGCCCGGGCCGGCCGCGCCGCCACCGCCCCTGCTCGGCATCCGCATCGAAGCGGTCGCCGGCGGCATCCGAATCGTCACCGTGAGCCCGGGCAGCGTTGCCGCGGCGAGCGGGCTGCAGGCGAACGACGTGCTCACCGAAGCGGCGGGCACGCCGGTCAAGACCACCGGCGACCTCAAGGCGATCGTCGTGCGCATGGCGCCGGGCACCTGGCTTCCGCTCAAGGCGACACGCAAGGGCAAGTCGATCGAGCTGATCGCCAAGTTCCCGCCGGCAAAATGATCCGGCCTGCCGCAGGACTTGCCGCCCTGATCTGCGCGCTGAGCTGGCCGG
>DATKUQ010000061.1:0-2099 GCA_035530495.1 Burkholderiales bacterium | reverse complement strand
CGCGGCGCCGCGGCTGGACACCTACGCCTGGCGGCTGTGGGATTACTGGGAACGCAACCTCGATCCGGACCTGCAGATAGACCGCACGCTCAAGGGCAAAGTGAAGGGCAGGGTGGTGCTGATCACCGGCGGCTCCTCCGGCATCGGCCTCGCCGCGGCGAAGAAGATTGCCGCGGCCGGCGCGACGGTGCTGATCGTCGCGCGCGATCCGGACAAGCTCGCGCGGGCGAAAACCGAGATCGCGGCGCTGGGCACGGTGCACAGTTATCAGGCCGACCTCACCGACGAAGCGCAGTGCGCCGCGTTCGCTGCGCGCGTCCTGAAGGAACACGGCGGGACCGACATCCTGGTGAACAGCGCCGGGCGCTCGATCCGGCGCGCGATCGAGGCATCGTATGAACGCTTTCACGACTTCGAGCGCACCATGCAGATCAATTATTTCGCCGCGCTGCGCCTGACGCTGGCGCTGCTGCCTTCCATGGTGCGCCAACAGCGCGGCCACGTGATCAACATTTCTTCGATAGGGGTGCTCACCAACGCACCGCGCTTTTCCGCCTATATCGCCTCCAAGGCGGCCCTGGACGCGTTCACGCGCTGCGCCGGTTCCGAATACGCCGATGCCGGGATCAAGTTCACCACCATCAACATGCCGCTGGTGAAGACGCCGATGATCGCCCCGACCAGGATCTACGACAGCGTGCCCTTGCTGGCGCCGGAGGAGGCAGCCGACATGATCGCGGACGCGATCGTGAAAGGGCAGGTGCGCGTCGCGACGCGCCTGGGCATCTTCGGCGAGCTGGTGCATGCGCTGATGCCGCGCGTGGCGCAGATCATCATGAATACCAGTTTTCGCATGTTTCCGGAATCGGCGGCCGCGGCGGGAAAGAAGGAAGGCGAAGTGCCGCAGCACACGGCGGACCAGATCGCATTTGCGCAGCTCATGCGCGGCATCCATTTCTAATGTGACTCCGGCGGTGCGGCAAGCGTGAGCAAAGTTGAAGAAACCGCGGAGAAGGAAGACATGGTAGCGCAGATGCGCGCCAATCTGGCGAAGCTGCGGGGCCTGCGCCCGGCTTCGGTCCCGAGCGAGGCGCCCATGCGCATGCAGCTGCGCGCCTGGCAGTCCGCGCGCTTTGCGCGCACCTACCCGGAATTGCTGGCGAGCGAGCGCTACCGTCTGGCCGCGGAGTTTTTTCTGTCCGACCTCTACGGACCGAAGGATTTCAGCAAGCGCGATACGGAGTTGGAGCGCATCCTGCCGATGCTAAGCAGACTGCTTCCCGCTGCGGGCGTGCACACGCTGGCGCTCGGCATGGAACTCGACATCATTTCCGAGACCTTCGACATCGCCATGGCGCGTGCCCTGCTCGCTCACAGCCAAACACCCAAGTCCGACATCAGCGAGGCAGCCTATGCCAAGGCCTATCGCGCCTGCGACGACCGCCCTGGACGCGAGACACAGATCAAGCTGCTCATAGAGATCGGCGCCACGCTCGACCGCGTCACGCGCAGGCCCCTGCTCAAGGCCGCCATCAGCCTGATGAAGGGGCCGGCGTATGCGGCAGGGCTGGGCGCGTTGCATGATTTCCTCGACCGCGGCTTCCAGGCGTTCGAGCGCATGAACGGGGCGACCGAGTTCCTCGACACCATCCGCACGCGCGAAACACTGATCCTGCAGCGCCTGTTCGCCGGGCACCGGGCACCATTCGATCTCACGCGCGGGTGACGGCCTCGCGACCCGCATTTCTGCACATGGCGCCGGCGCACCTCGCGCGGGGGGAATGCGCTCAGCGCGCGGCTTCGCGCAATTCGCGGCGCAGAATCTTTCCGATCGGCGACTTCGGCAACTCGCTGCGGAATTCGATCGTTTTGGGCACCTTGTAGCCGGTGAGGTTCTGGCGAAGGTGGCGCAGCAGGTCTTCAGCACTTACATTCGGATCGCGGCGCACGACCAGGAGCTTCACCGCTTCTCCCGATTTGTCGTCGGGAATTCCGATGGCGGCGGATTCGAGCACGCCGGGAAGCATCGCCGCCACGTCCTCGATCTCGGTCGGGTACACGTTGAAGCCCGAGACCAGGATCATGTCCTTCTTGCGATC
>DATKUQ010000060.1:0-5712 GCA_035530495.1 Burkholderiales bacterium | reverse complement strand
CGTTCCTGTCGTTGGCGGCGCCGGGGATGCGTTTCAGGCGCACCAGCGGCGTATTGCCGACGCTGTCTTCGATGCTCGGGTAAGCGGTGTGCGTGGTACTCATTTGCCCAGCAGCTGATCGCAATAGCGCGATACGCCCTCTTCCACCGTAAGAAACGGCTCGGTATAGCCGGCGCCGCGCAGCGCGGCGTTATCCGCTTCGGTATAGCTCTGGTACTTGCCCTTGAGCGCATCGGGGAAAGCGATGTATTCGATCATGTTCTTCGCGCGCATGTCATCCAGCGTAAGCGCGGCCTGGCCCTGGTCGCGCAGGCAGGCGTTGATCGTCGCCACGGCGACATCGTTGAAAGTCTGCGCGCGGCCGGTGCCGAGGTTGAATATCCCGGACAGCGACGGCCGCTGGAGAAAATGCATGTTCACGTCGATCACGTCCTCGACCGAGACGAAGTCGCGCTTCTGCTCTCCGTCGGCGTAGCCGTCCAGGCCCTGAAACAGCTTGACCCTGCCCTCGCTTTGGAACTGGTTGAAAAAATGGAACGCGACCGAAGCCATGCGCCCCTTGTGCGCCTCGTTCGGGCCGTAGACATTGAAATAGCGGAAGCCCGCGATCTGGCTTCCGGCATCGGGCAGGCGCCGCCGCACCACCTGGTCGAACAGGAACTTCGAATAGCCGTAAATATTGAGCGGTGCCTCGTATTCGCGTTCCTCGCGGAACACCTTCCCCGCGCCGTAGACCGATGCGGACGAGGCGTACAGCAGCGGCACCTCCTCCTCCTGGCAATAATCGAGCAGGGACACCGAGTAGCGGTAGTTGTTCTCCATCATGTAGCGCCCGTCGGTCTCCATGGTGTCGGAACAGGCGCCCTCATGCAGCACCGCCTCGATGATCCCTTCGAATTCCCCGGCGTCCAAGCGCTCCACGAAGTCGCGCTTGTCGATGAAATCGGCGATGTCGCAGTCGGCCAGGTTCAGGAACTTGTCCGCTCGGGCGAGATTGTCCACCGCGATGATGTCGCTCTCGCCGTGCTCGTTCAGCGCCCGGACCAGATTGGAGCCTATGAATCCGGCAGCGCCGGTGACTACGTAGTACATGATTTTCCCTCTCAGTCCTGTGTTAGCGCCGCCTGCAATTCCTCACGGTGAACCACGGCGGTGCCCAGCTTGCCCACCACGATGCCGGCGGCGCAATTGGCTACGTGCATCGCCTGCGGCAGCGCCGCGCCGCCGCCGAGCATCGCGGCAAGGGCTGCGATCACGGTATCGCCCGCGCCGCTCACATCGAACACCTCGCGCGCCTTCGCCGCCTCGTGCAGCACGCCGCTCTCCTGGTACAGGCTCATGCCGTCCTCGCTGCGCGTGAGCAGCAGCGCCTGCGCACCGAGTTCGCGCCGCAGCGCCTGCGCCCGTTCGGTGAGATCGTCCTCGCTTTTCCAGCGCCCCACCACTTCGCGCATTTCGGCGCGATTGGGCGTGACGATGGTGGCGCCATGGTAACGCGAATAGTCGTCGCCCTTGGGGTCGACCAGGATGATCTTGCCGGCCGCGCGCGCGCGTTCGATCATAGTCGAAATATGCGCAAGCCCGCCTTTGCCGTAGTCGGACAGCACCAGCACGTCGCAGTCCGCCAGCAGCGATTCGAAATCGGCCAGCTTGTCCGCCAGCACCTCGTGGCTGGGCAAGGTCTCGAAATCGATGCGCAGCAGCTGCTGCTGCCGGCCGATCACACGCAGCTTCACCGTGGTGGGGATGCTGGCATCCTTGAGCAGGCGACAAACGACTTGCTCGGCCTCGACCAGCGCGCGCAGGCGCACGCCGGCCTCGTCGTCGCCGACGACCGACAGCAGCGTCACCCTTGCTCCCAGAGCGGTCGCATTGCGCGCGACGTTGGCCGCGCCGCCGGGACGCTCCTCGGTGCGTTCCACCTTGACCACCGGCACCGGCGCCTCGGGCGAAATGCGGCTCACCTCGCCGAACCAATAGCGGTCGAGCATCACGTCGCCGACCACCAGCAGCCGCGCTGTGCACAGATCCGGCAGAACTTTCAAATCGCTGATCCCTCGTGGTTCGTTGCTCGTTGCTCGTGGCTCGTGGTACGAACAACGAACCACGAACAACGAACAACGGACGGCTTCACAGCCGTCCTATCGGATAGTACTCCAGGCCGTTCTGCCTGACCTCGGCCGGATCGTACAGATTGCGCCCGTCGAAGATGGCCGGCGTGCGCAACAGTTGCTTTATCCGCTGGAAATCCGGGCTGCGAAACTCCTTCCACTCGGTCACGATCGCCAATGCCTCCGCGCCCTCGAGCGCCGCCATCGGCGAATCGGCGAAGCGGACCCGGCTCTCGCCCCGGTAGATATGCCTTGCCTCGGTAATCGCGACCGGGTCGTAGGCGGTGACGCTCGCGCCGCGCTCAAGCAATTCAGCCACCAGCACCCGGCTCGGCGCCTCGCGCATATCGTCGGTGTTGGGCTTGAACGCGAGCCCCCACAGGGCGAAATTCAGCCCTTTCAGGTCGGCGCCGAAGCGCTTTGCGATCTTCGCACCCAGCACCAGCTTCTGCGCCGCGTTGGCCTGCTCCACCGCATCGAGGATAAGCAGGTTCATGCCGGCCTCGCCCGCCGTGCGCATCAGCGCCTGCACGTCCTTGGGGAAGCAGGATCCGCCATAGCCCGCGCCCGGGTAGAGAAAATGGTAGCCGATGCGCGGATCGGCGCCGATGCCGCGGCGCACGCATTCGATGTCCGCGCCCAGGCGCTCGGCCAGATTGGCGAGCTCGTTCATGAAGGAAATGCGCGTGGCCAGCATGGCATTGGCGGCGTACTTGGTCAGCTCGGCCGAGCGTACGTCCATCACGATCACGCGCTCGTGGCTGCGCTGGAACGGCGCGTAGAGGTTGCGCATGATGAGCGTCGCGCGCTCGTCGTCGCTGCCGACCACGATGCGGTCCGGACGCATGAAATCCTCGAGTGCGGCGCCTTCCTTGAGGAATTCCGGGTTGGACACGACGCTGAATTCGACCGCAGCGCCGCGCTGCTTCAGCTCCTCTGCGATAGCAGCGCGCACCTTGTCCGCGGTGCCCACGGGAACGGTGGACTTGTCCACCACTACGCGGTACTCCCGCATGTGGCGGCCGATGCTGCGCGCCGCCGCGAGCACGTGCTGCAGATCGGCCGAGCCGTCCTCGGAGGGCGGGGTTCCGACCGCGATGAACTGCACTGCGCCGAATGCCACGGCCTGCTCGATGTCGGTGGTGAACTTAAGCCGCCCCGCCGTGTGGTTGCGGTTCACCATTTCCTGCAGTCCCGGCTCGTAGATCGGGATACCGCCGTCGTTCAGAATCTTGATCTTGCCCGCGTCCAGGTCCAGACACAGCACCTCGTTGCCCACATCTGCAAGGCAGGCACCGCTGACCAGTCCCACGTACCCCGTACCGACCACTGTGATTTTCAATTTACGCTCCGAACGACAAAGTGAATACGCTGCATCTCCACGGCTTGCGATTATGTCATTCCGAGCAAGGTGGGAAGAAGCAGCCCCACCCCCGTCTTGGCGAGGAATCTGCTTTTGCCAAGGCGCCAAAAGCAGATTCCTCGGCGTTCCGCCTCGGAATGACAATTGCCGGAAGTCTCGATGGGTCCGACCAACTCATGGCGCCATATCGAACTCCTCGCTGCTCCGCGGCGGGTAGGTTTCCCAGCCGCCGCAGGCCGGACAGTGCCAGTAGAACTGGCGCGCCTTGAAACCACAGTTCTCGCAGCTGTAACGCGCGACGCGCTGCGTATGGCTGTGCACCAGGTTCTTGACCAGCTGCACGTCGCTGCGGCGTTCGGGCCGGACCACCAGCAGCTCGGCATCGAGCAGCCGGTCCAGCCCGAGCAGGGTCTGGTTGCGGCGCAACTCGTCGCGCACCAGCGTGTGCGCCGCCTCCGGTCCTTGCGCCTCCAGCGTCGACTCGAACGCCACGTCGAGCAGGTCGAGCGAAGGCGAGCTCGCAAGAAAGCCGCGCAACAGGGTCAAGCCCTCATCGCTCTTGCCGAGCGCGCGGTAGCTGTCGAGCAGCCGCCGCGCCACCAGGGCGAGGTAAGCCGGGTTCTGCTGCTCGATGCGCTTCCATGCCTCGATCGCCGCCGCGTGATTGCCGGCGGCCGCATGGATGTCGCCGAGCAGCACATTGGCGCGTGCGCACTTGCGATTGACCTTCAGCGCCTGCTCAAGGCGCGCCACCGCTGCGGCGGCGCGCGAGTGCGTCATCTCGATCGCGGCCAGTTCGCAATGGTAGTTGGCGATCTCCTTGTCCCAGGACTGGCCCGTGTCGGCGCCGAGTTCGGTAGCGACGACTATGGTCTTTTCCCAGTCCTTTTCCTGCTGATAGACGTCGAGCAGCGCTTTCAGCGCGGCGGGGCGATGCGGGGTATCGCGCAGTTTGACGAATACTTCCTCGGCACGGTCGAGCAGCCCGGCCTTGAGGTAGTCCTGGCCGAGTTCGAACAGTGCGGCAAGCCGCTGTTCCTGCCCCAGATCGCCGCGCTCGAGCAGGTTGCGGTGCATGCGGATCGCGCGCTCGGTTTCGCCGCGACGGCGGAACAGATTGCCCAGCGCGAAGTGCAGCTCGATCGTTTCCGGATCGACCTTGACCACTTCGATGAAAGCCTCGATCGCCTTGTCCGGCTGCTCATTGAGCAGAAAATTGAGCCCCTTGAAATACGAGCGCGGCAGCGAGCGGGATTCCGACACCAGGTGTTTGATGTCTATGCGCGCCGCGAGCCAGCCCAGTCCGAAGAACAGCGGAAATGCGAGCAGCCACCAGAACTCGAATTCCATGGCAGCGTGCTAGAGATCGGGGAGCGAGCCGATGCCGCTGTCGTCAGGGTGTGCCTCGGCTTCCCGCGCCCGGCTGCGCAGTTCGCGCTGCAGCCGCCCGATTTCGCGCCTTTGCCTGAACACCGTGCCCAGCGTGGCGAGGACCCCGATGGCCGCGCCCGCGGCGAAGAACACCAGCAGCACCAGGATCAGCGGCGCGCGCCACATCTGGTCGAAATACAGGTGCAGGCTGACTATATCGGTGTTCTTCAGCGCGAGAATAAACAGCGCCATGAACAGGACGATGCGCAGAGCCCAGGCAAGGACGCGCATGGATCGCTTCAGAAAAGACAGGCGGCATCGAAACGATGCCGCCCGTTCCGGCCCGCCGAGCGCGCGCTAATTCGAGTCCACGCGCTCACGCAGTTCCTTGCCGGCCTTGAAGTGCGGCACGAACTTCTCCGGCACCTGGACCTTGTCCCCGGACTTCGGATTCCTGCCCGTACGGGGCGGGCGATAATTCAGCCCGAAACTGCCGAAGCCGCGGATCTCGATGCGCTGGCCGTTGACCAGGCTGAGCGTCATCGCATCGAGTATGGTCTTGACCGCGAACTCGGCGTCCTTGGCAACCAGCTGCGGATAGCGCCCCGCCAGCCTGGCGATCAATTCGGACTTGGTCATCTTCTCCTGCCCCTCGTTGTTATTGCTGAGAGTTTTTGTTGTCCAGTTTTGCCTTCAACAGCGCGCCAAGACTGGTGCTGCCCGAACTCGCCGCACTCTCGCTTTGCAGCTTCTGCATCGCGCCCTGCTCCTCGGCCATATCCTTAGCCTTGATGGACAGGTTGATCGAGCGGTTCTTGCGGTCGATATTGATGATCATCGCCGTCACCGCATCACCTTCCTTCAGAT
>DATKUQ010000059.1:0-4306 GCA_035530495.1 Burkholderiales bacterium | reverse complement strand
CTGGCCGTGACGGGCCACCGGCGTGGCGTGCACCGCCACCAGATCCCCATCCAGAATGCCTTCGCCGCGCATCGAATCGCCGACCACCGTCACCAGGTAGTCCGGTCGCAGCCGGAACAGCGAGCGGGACACGCGCAGGCGGCGATCGACCTGTGCTTCCGAAAACAGCGGCTCGCCCGCCGCGATGCGACCGATCAGCGGCAGATCCAGCGTGTCCGCATCCATCGGATCGGACTCGCGCACCAGGCGGATGCCGCGGGCACGGTTCGGCTCGATTACCAGCCGGCCCTTCGCTTCCAGCGAGCGGACGTGCTTGAGCACCGCGCTGACGCTGCCGATCCCCAGGGCCTCGCCGATTTCTTCGAGGGTGGGCGACTGCCCGTCCCGTTCGATGCGGGCACGGATGAACGCGAGGACGTTCGACTGGCGGTGGGTGATCTGCAGGGTCATGGCTCGCATAGTTTCACCTTTTCGGGTGAAAATGGAAGGTGAAAAAAGGCGCCGCTGGATCACCCGAGACGGATCAAGGGGTTAGCGCGGTGATCGCAGCCGGCGTCGATGGCGACGTCCGCCCCAGCGTCCCTCGCGGCCATCTCACGGGATGAGATGGCTTCGGGATTCACTGCTCCCCTCCCCCGACCAGGCCACCGCATGAACGCCCTCTCCGATCGCTACGCTTCCGATGAACCGGTCCTGCGCCACCCGGGCGATGGCCGCACGCTGGCCCAGCGGCTGGCAAAGCGGTATGCCACCCGGATCACCGGCGCGTTCGTGGTGCCCGGCCGGGAGGGTTCCTTTGCGCCGTTGCCGGAGGATCTGCCCCCTGCGCTGGCGCAGGCCTTGCGATCACGCGGCATCGATCAGCTGTACAGCCACCAGGCGCAGGCGTGGACGGCGACGCAGGCGGGGGCACACGTCGCCATCGTCACGCCCACCGCGTCGGGCAAGTCGCTGTGCTACACGCTGCCGGTGCTCACCGCCGCGATGACCCAGCACGCCAAGGCGCTGTATCTGTTTCCCACGAAAGCGCTGGCCCAGGATCAGGTGGCCGAGCTGCTGGAACTCAACGCCGCCGGCGCGCTGGGGGTGAAGGCGTTCACTTTCGACGGCGACACCCCGGGCGATGCACGGCAGGCGATCCGGCTGCATGGCGACATCGTGGTCAGCAACCCGGACATGCTGCATCAGGCGATCCTGCCGCATCACACCAAGTGGGCGCAGTTCTTCGAGAACCTGCGCTATGTGGTGATCGACGAGGTGCACACGTATCGCGGCGTGTTCGGTTCGCACGTGGCCAACGTGATCCGGCGGTTGAAGCGGGTGTGTGCGTTCTACGGCGTGACGCCGCAGTTCATCCTCTGCTCGGCCACGATCGGCAACCCGAAGGAGCACGCCGAAGCGCTGATCGAGGATGCCGTCACCGCGATCACGGAAAGCGGTGCACCGACCGGCGACAAGCACGTGCTGCTGTGGAACCCACCGGTGGTCAATCCGGATCTCGGCCTGCGCGCCTCGGCGCGGTCGCAGACCAACCGCATCGCGCGGCTGGCGATCAAGTCGGGGATGAAGACGCTGGTGTTTGCGCAGTCGCGCACGATGGTCGAAGTGCTCACGAAATACTTGAAGGATGTGTTCGACAGCGATCCGCGCAAGCCCGCCCGCATCCGTGCCTACCGCGGTGGTTATTTGCCGAAAGAGCGGCGCGCGGCGGAACGCGCCATGCGCGCCGGCAGCATCGACGGCATCGTGAGCACCTCGGCGCTGGAGCTGGGCGTGGACATCGGCACTCTCGATGTCGTGGTGCTCAACGGCTATCCCGGCTCCGTCGCCGCCACCTGGCAGCGCTTCGGCCGCGCCGGTCGCCGCCAGCAGTCGGCGCTGGGGGTGCTGGTGGCCAGCTCCGATCCGCTCGATCAATACCTGGTGCGGCATCCGGAGTTCTTCCAGGGTGCGACGCCGGAACACGCCCGCATCCAGCCCGATCAACCGCTGATCCTGCTCGACCACATTCGCTGCGCCGCCTTCGAGCTGCCCTTCATCGGCGAAGAGCGGTTCGGCACCGACGTGGCGACGCCCTGGCTCGACGTGCTGGGCGAGGAAGGCGTGCTGCATCGCGAGGGCGATCGCTGGGAGTGGATTGCCGACAGCTACCCGGCCATCGCGGTGTCGCTGCGCTCGGTCGCCGACGGCAACTTTGTGGTGGTCGACCGCACGAACGGACGCCAGACGATCATTGCCGAAGTCGACTACACCGCCGCGCCGGTGACGCTCTATGAGGGCGCCATCCACATGATCCAGTCCGTGCCCTACCAGGTGGAGCGGCTCGACTGGGAAGGCCGCAAGGCCTACGTCACGCGCACCCACGTGGACTATTACACCGACGCCATCGACTACACCAAACTCAAGGTGCTCGACTGCTTCGATACGTCAAATGCCGGCTGTGGGCAGGCGCACCACGGCGAAGTGCACGTCGTGCGCCGGGTGCCGGGCTACAAGAAGATCCGCTTCTACTCACACGAGAACATCGGCTACGGCCCCGTCAACCTGCCCGATCAGGAATTGCACACGACGGCGGTGTGGTGGCAGCTCCCGCAGGTGGTGCTCGATGCCGCGTTCGAGGAGCGCCAGCAGGCGCTCGATGGCTTCCTGGGTGCAGCCTATGCGCTGCACATCGTGGCGACCGTCGCGGTAATGGCCGAAGCGCGCGATCTGCAGAAGTCGGTGGGCAGTGGCGACGGTGCGTGGTTCGTCAGTGCGGATATCGGTGGTCGCGGGCAGATCCGCGGCATCGACGGGCAGCCGGCCGCGCTGGCAGCCGATGCCCCGTTCACGCCGACGGTCTACCTGTACGACGCGTTCCCCGGTGGCATCGGCCAGAGCGAACCGCTGTTCCACCGGCGCGAGGATCTGGTGGCGCAATCGGTGACCCTCATCGAACGCTGCGATTGCCGGGGCGGCTGCCCGGCGTGCGTCGGTCCGGTGCTCGCTGCGGATGAGGCAGCGGCCACGACGCCCAAAGCCTTGGTGTTGCGCGTGCTGGCGTTGCTGGTGGCGCTGTGAGTGCCCTGGCCCAACGGTTGCGCCAGCTGCGCATGCAGTCTGGTCGATCGCAGCCACCCGAAGCAACCGCAGCAAAGCCCGCCCTGGCGCCCGATGTACTTCGCCTGATTCAAGGGCGCTCGCGCATGCAGGGAGTGATTCAGCGCGCTCCGTCCAGCGACCGGTTTGTGCCTGGGACAGAGATTGCACCCGGGCTGGTCCTCACCGAGGCGATCATGACGTGGGGACGCCCCGCTCCCTTGATCGACACCACCTTTGCGCGCTGGGACGAACCGGTCGCCCACCGTCGGTTGCTGCACTTCGATACCGAAACGACTGGCCTGGCGGGAGGCACCGGCACGCGGGCGTGGATGATCGGGGCTGCGGACTGGATGGCCGACGGACGCTTCCGTGTGCGCCAGCTGACGACGACCACGATGGGAGCCGAAACCGCGATGCTGCGAGCCTTTGCCGCGTGGTTACAACCGGACACCGTGCTCGTCAGCTACAACGGCAAGTGCTACGACGCACCGCTGCTGAAGACGCGCTATCGCCTGGCCCGGCTGCCGGATCCGTTGTCGGGACTGGGGCATCTGGATCTGCTCCATCCCGTACGCCGCCACTGGAAAGGCGTGTGGGAGAACTGCCGCCTGGCCACCGCCGAGCGCGAGCTGCTCGGCGTGGTGCGGGAAGACGATTTGCCGGGGTCGGAAGCGCCGGCCGCGTGGCTCAGCTTTCTGCGCGGCGGGTCGGCCCTGAATCTGAGGCGGGTGCTGGTGCACAATAGCCAAGACCTGAAGAGCCTGGCGGGCGTGCTGCTCCACTTGGCCCGGTTGCCTCAGTAAATAGAGTGCTCGACGACGCACCGTCGTACGTCGCCGCTGTGTTGACCACGGACTTGATGATTTCCTGATTCCGGACAGTCAGCGACTTTGCGGTTCAACCGCAATGGACCGCAGGATCGCGTTGAGTACGGCAGGTTTGAGCGAGCCGATCGCGGTAAAAGCGGCTGAAAAGGACGAGGGACCGCGTCCGGTCATGGCGACCAAGGATGCAAGTGCCTGCGATAGGGTCCCGATGGGTCCGCGTTGACGCGGCAATCAGGGCGGAGGGCGTCGTCAGCTCTTGGTTGAGCTGCTCCTTCCCTTTCTCTTGGTAGCGAGCTCTCGCACTTGGTCGAGAACCTTGGACCGTTCGCTCTTCGTAAGCTTCGCGAACTCCAGGAGCATTTCGGCTTGGTCGTCCTCTTCCGCAAAGAGATAGGCAA
>DATKUQ010000058.1:0-7146 GCA_035530495.1 Burkholderiales bacterium | reverse complement strand
GCGGGCATGGCTTCGTGGCACTGGGTGCAAAGTTTCACCGTGTCGCGCGGGATCGGCAGCTTGCCGTTTTGCGGATGGCCCAGAGCGGCGCCGTGGCACACCTCGCAGATCACCGTCTTGTGGTTGCCGGCCGACCATTGCACGTACTGCGCGCTGTGGCAGCTCTTGCAGGTGGCCGAAGTCTGGTAGACCGGTACCTTGGAGGCGAGCAGCGGAACGGCGTTTGCGCGATAGTGGCCGAATCTGTAATACGAATCGACCGTGAGCAGGGGCACGGCGATCGCCGCCACGACAAGCACGGCAACCAGGATGATGATCAATCGAACGATGTGTTTGGGCATGTTTGCCTTTCAGGTCACTTGCTGAGACCGTCTAAGAAGTAGGGAGATGGCGTGCGTTCCAGGAAAAATTTTTCTCGTTTCAATTCGTGATAGCTTCCGCCGAAGTAGCTGCTGTTCGGGAAGGCGTTGCGTGTGAGCTCTTCTGCGACGGCCCTGGCTTCCCGCGCGTTGTTGGCGAACACGACGATCCGCGTATTCGGGTCGAGATAGCGCAGGCGGTGGTCCTGCTTCGCTTTGCCCGCCTCGCCCGCAAGGATGCTCTGCGCGGTGGGTACGGTGCCGGCGATGTATTCGGCGCGGCTGCGCGCATCCACGATCACGGCATTCCCCGTGCGAAACACCGCGCGAAAGCCCTCGATGCTGGTCTCCGCCGCGTTGCCGAGGATGCGCCAGACCGGCAGGCCGAGCTGATAGCGCCGCACGTTCGAATAGCCCATGCGCATGAGGTCCTCGGCCTTGGACCTGGCCAGGTCGCAGAAGGGGCCGTCGGAGTAGACGACCATGGCGGCCTTCCGGTCCGCATAGTTCTGCGTGAAGCGTCCCAGCTGTCTTGCGTCCAGATTGATGCTTCCGGGAATGTGGGCGATCGCATACTCGTTTTCCGGGCGCGCATCGAACACGATGGCACTGCCGTTTGCCAGGATTGCATTCAATTCGTTGGTGGAGATTTCCGGTGTCGCCCGGTCTTGCTCCTCGAATATGGCGTCGCCGACGTTCGGCCTGGCGCTCGAGGCAGGCGCGGACGCGACGGCATTCGGCCAGCACGCGAACATCGCAGTCAGCACCGACATGAAAACTGGTGTTCGTGTCATCGAGCGTATGTGGCATTGCGTTGGCATAAAGTTATTTTTTGCCTTGAAGCGGATGATGCGTAATCCGATGCAGGGCCGCAACGGACCTCCTGCGCGATTTAAAAGCGGATGTAGCGCCCTTGGTCCGAGACCATTGGCGGCACCGGCGGCATGCCGCGGCTGTTCCTGTCGTACCCATCCGGTGCCGGCATGGCCGGCAGAAATTGGGTAGATGGCCGGCGTTCATCGGAGCGTGTTCTTGCACGGCGGGACCCCCTGGTTCGTGACATCGGGCCTTTGCCCGGCCGGGAGGATTTGTTTTCTTCCGCTTTGTGCGGCATGGGCTAAACTTGTAGCGCCATGAATGCGTTTTCCAGACTCAGTCTCGTTCAGCGGTTTCTGCTGATCGGATTCCTGATATTGCTGGGCGGAATGGCGCTGATCGGCACTTGGGTGGGAAACGAGATTCAACGAGGCGTCATCAGCGGCACCGGCCTGGTGACCAATATGTACCTGGATGGCGCCATTTCACCCCACGTCCAGTCGCTCGCAACGGGCGATCGGCTGGATGATGCCGACCGGGTGGCCCTCGACCGTATGCTGTCCGGAACGCACCTGGGCGAGCACATCGTGGCGCTCAAGATCTGGGGGCGCAATGGCCGTATCCTCTACGACAGCGCAGATCCGTCTGCAGTGGGGACCATCTATGCCATGGAGCCGGCGCTGGCATCGGCGTTTTCCGGAGAGGTGCGCTCGCGTGTGGTGGAAAGGACGGAACTGGAAAGCGTATTGAAGGACAGCCGCTGGTCGCGCCTGATCGAGACCTACAGTCCGCTGCGCGCGGAGGGCGATCGGACGGTGCTGGCGGTCGCGGGATTTTTCAACAGCGCCGGGGCCCTGCAGCAGAGCGTGCGCGCCGCGCAGCTGCACAGCTGGGGCGTACAAGGGGCGATCACGCTGGCGATGTTTGTATTGCTTGCGACTTTGGTGCGCAAGGCGAACGACACTATCACTGCAACGCAACGGGAGCTCAAGGAAAAGGTCGCGCAGCTTACCGCGCTGCTCGCGCAAAACGCGCAGCTCCATGACAGGATAAATCGCGCCGCTGCGCGCACCATGACGCTGAACGAGCAGTTCCTGCGCAATATCGCCACGGACCTGCACGACGGGCCGGGCCAGGGGCTGGCGCTGGCGTCGATGCGCATCGAGGCGCTCGGCGATGTTTGCGGGAGCTGCGAACATTCGATCGGCCGCGCTGGCAGCGTGAGCGAGGAATTTCGCACGGTGCGTCTCGGGCTTCAGTCCGCGCTAACCGACCTGCGCGCCATCCTGCGCGGGCTGCAATTGCCCGAAATCGAACATCTCTCATTGGTCGAGACCCTGCAGCGCGCCGCCGCCGACCACCAGCGCAAGACCGGCGTCGCCGTGCCGCTCACGCTCAACAACGCGCCACATACGGCCCCGCTGCAGGTAAGAATCACGCTGTTCAGAGTGCTGCAGGAATCGCTGGCCAATGGCTTTCGCCACGGCGGCGGCTGCAATCAGCGGGTGACGGTAATCGGCTCCGCCGGCACGGTCATCGTCGAAGTGGCAGACGACGGCCCGGGATTCGATCCCAGGGCGCTGAAGCCGGCCGGCCATTTCGGCCTCGACTGGATGCGCGAACGGGTGGAACTCCTGGGCGGCAGCTTCGAGGTGCGCAGCGCCATCGGGCAGGGCGCCGTGGTTTGCACGTCGCTGCCCATGACACAACCGGAGTACAGCGATGGCTGAAAGGATCAGCATCCTGGTCGCGGACGATCATCCTCTGTTTCGCGAAGGCGTGGTGCATTCCCTCGCCGCAGAGCCGGATTTCGACGTCGTCGGTCAGGCCTCCTGCGGCGAGGACGCACTGCGCCTCGCGTGCGACCTCGTTCCCGACGTCGTGATGCTCGACATCACAATGCCCGGCTGGGGCGGCATCGTTACGGCCGATAAGATCAGAACTGCGTGCCCCGCGACCAGGGTGCTGATGCTCACGGTGGTCGAGGACGAGGACAAATTGCTGGCCTCGTTCAAGGCCGGCGCCCGCGCCTATGTGCTGAAGGGCGTCTCCGCGCACGAGCTCGCGCGCGTGGTCCGCTCCGTGGCGCAAGGCGAAGTCTACGTCACGCCGTCGCTGGCCGCGGGGATTCTGGTCACGCTCACGCGGAGTCCGGCGCCGCAGGATCCACTGGAAGGCTTGACCGACCGCGAATCGGAAATTCTGAAACTGGTGGTGCAGGGCTTGACCAACCGCGAAATCGGAGACCGGCTGCATCTGTCGGAGAAGACCATCAAGCATTACATCACCAACATTCTGGAAAAGCTGCATGTACGTAGCCGCATGGAGGCTGCGATGCTGGCAGTGCGCGGCGGCCGGCCGGAGTCGACGAAATAGATGAGTAGCCGGCCTTCCACGCGTTTATCGGACTGACGTCGCAGAATCTGCGAATATTCCAGGTTCATGTTAAAATTTGCGCCTATGCCGGTTAGCAAAGCATAAGACGCGTACCGTTAGGCTTACCCCCAATTTTCGAGCGGCGAAATTCAGCGACGTGTAGTCTCGCGCTGAGGGGATATTGCAGATTTGGATGATCGATCGAGGAAACGTTGATGAAGCGAAGCGGACGGATTGTTGCCTTTAATCTCGCGGCGACGGGTATATTGATTGCGGGGGCCATGACGGCGATCGCCGCGCCGGTGGCTACATCTGACGGCGGCGCAATGCGCGCCATGTTTGCGACATCCCAAGACATTGCCGAGGGCAAGCGCGTGGCCGAGGCGAGCTGTGCAAGCTGCCACGGGCTGAGCGGCATCACCAAGAGCAAGGACAAAAGCGTGCCCAATATAGCGGGTCAGCGTCCGGCGTACCTGTACACGGAATTGCGCGTGTATCAGTCGGGTGGGCGCGGCAATACGCCCATGAACAACGCAGTCAAGTTCCTGAGCGACGACGCCTTGGTCAAGGTCGCGGCCTACTACGCCAATCTCGATCCGGCGCAACCCGCCGCCGGCGGCGGCAAGACCGTGCCCCATACTGATCCGGTCAGCGCCGGCAAGGCTGCCGCGTCCGGTTGCGAGGGATGCCATGGCGCGGGTGGGGTCAGTCAGACCCCCGGAATGCCGAACCTGGCCGGACAGGATCCGAAATACATCGTCGCGGCGGTCAAGGCCTACAAGAGCGGTCAGCGCAAGAACGACATGATGAAGACGCTGGTTTCCGCGATCACCGATACAGAACTCGACAACATCGCGCTTTACTTCGCTGTGCAAAAGCCCGGCAAGGCCAAAACACCTTCGACCGGCAATCAGGAGGCGGGCAAGACCGCCGCCGTGGCCTGCGCCGGTTGCCATGGCGAAGGCGGGGTGAGCATCGGGACCGCGCCCAGCCTCGCCGGCCAGGATGCGCAGTATCTGGCTGCCGCGATAAAAGAGTACAAGGACGGAGCGCGCAACGACCAGCTGATGAAGGCGCCGGCCGCTTCCGTCGATGCGGGCACGATCAAGGATCTGGCTGCCTATTACGCGAACCAGATGCCGCAGAAGCCCAATGTGCGCATGCCGCTGACGACGCAGGAGTTGGCCCAGCGCTGCGACCGCTGCCATGGCGTCAACGGCAATAGCACCAGCCCGAAGATTCCGGCACTCGCGGCGCAGCGGGATGAATACCTGGAGCGGGTTATGCACGCCTATCGGAGGGGCGACCGCAGGAGCGCGTTGATGAACGCGATGCTCGACGGGGTGAGTGACACCGAAATCGAGGCGCTCGCCGCGCATTACTCGCGGCAGAAAGCGCGGGCGGTCGTATACATCCCGCTGCCTTCGAAGTGAATGGCGGGTTGAAGGCCGCTGCGCTGAAGCCGTCGCGGCCCTGTCGGAAAGGCATCATCGCCGCAACAATTTTAAGGGGAGGGGCTGTGACGCCCGGATGTTACCGGGCTCGCGTGTCCCACAAAATAGTCAAAGGAAACCATCATGAGCGTAGCCCCGCTGCACCGGCTGTATAACCATTATTCGGAACTGCCACCGAGCATGCGCATCCTGTATACGGGCGCGCTGTGCATACTCGGCATGGGTTACCTGTTCGCCATCATTTACCTGACCCACGTCTACGCCGGGCGCGATGGGAAACCGGGGCTCGATGAACAGGATCTGGTCATCGCTTATGCAGGCAGCGGAAAGGGCTCGACACTCGAAGCGGCCTTGCGCGGGCCGATGTCGACCATGCTGCCTCCAGAGGAGGCAAACGCGCTAATACGCTGGGTGCAGAAAGGCGCAGATCGCGAGACCTATGAGAGCTTTATCCGGCCGGTCATCGAGAAGCGCTGCATGATGTGTCACGACGGCAGCAACCCGCACATACCGAACTTCAGCAGCTACGACAACCTCAAGAAGGTAACCGAACAGGACACCGGAGCGAACATTTTCACGCTGGTGCGCGTATCGCACATCCACCTGTTCGGAATGACCTTCATTTTCTTCATCGTGGGCCTCATCTTCAGCCATGCCTATGTGCGGCCGGTGTGGCTCAAGTGCCTGATCATGGGTCTGCCCCTGTTCTGCATCGCGGTCGACATCAGTTCGTGGTACCTGGTCAAGATATATCATCCGTTCGCGTGGGCGACGATGGGTGCAGGCGCCGTGCAGGGCTTGAGCTTTGCCACGATGTGGTTCATTTCCATGTACCAGATGTGGATCGGGAAACCCCCGAAAGCCATCCTGGAAAGACGCGAGGGCGAGGGCGTGGTTATCGGTTGATCGCAGTTGCGGCCTCCGGCCGCATTACCGATACCAGCAGCCCGGCGACGTCCGGGCTGTTTGGTTTTCGCAGCGGGGATATGTCGACCTTCACCGCAGGCGCTGCATTTGGAGGTAATGCCAAGGGGAGGGGTGCAGCACGTCGATTGTCGCCGTCGCTCTTTAGCTGGTGTCCCGAGTCGCTAATTCGCTGAAGAAAAGACGCCGAGAATCGACGCCATACGGCGTTGCAAATGCTCGCAAGGTGCCCAAGCTTGCTGCGCTTTGCGCCTTATCTGGCGCCGATTTCGCCGCTTTTTCGCTTCAACCATTGTTTTGTCCTCAGGCAATTGTTCAACGAACTAACGACTCGGGACAATTGTGGCAAACGTGCAGGCGCATGCGCGTGGGTGCCCCACCGCGTTGTTCGCACTTGTTCGGATTGGCCAGACGGTAGCGGAAGAAGGATTGAGGTCCGTCAGCCCCAACCCTGGCGTTCCTTGCGCCGCATGGCAAATTGCCTTCGTCGAGCTCATGTGCTGGGCGCCACCTGCCACCACCGTTTCGAATCAGCCGAATCTGGATCGGGCGCGTCCCGCGACGGAGCCGAAAAAGCAAACGCCTGCGGCGCGCAAGCGCCGCAGGCGTGATTGGAATGCGCCGTGCCGGTTACGTTTTACGGAGATCGCCGGCGCCGGTCCAGGGCCTATTTCGCCGGCTGGTTGGCATACCAGGTCGCGATGCTGTCGATGATCGCGTTGCTGTAAGGGAAACTCATCGCGTGCATGGCCGAACTCGCGCGCTTGCCGTCTCGATAGGCCCGGAGAGCCATCACCAGATAGTCCTTGTTCTGTCCTTTCAGCTTCGGCGCCGCCATTGTCGGGCTGGCGGGCTGGTCGTGGCAGCGGTTGCATTTCGCAGCCAGTTCCTCGGTGGAGGTGGGCACCTTGTCGGCCGCCTTGGGTTGCTGGGTCGCGTAATATGCGGCGATATTGTCGACGTCCTTGTCGCTTAGGCCGGCGACGTAACGCTCCATACCCCAGTTCTTGCGCGTCGTCCGGTACGATTTGATCGCCTTCACCAGGTATTCGGCATCCTGGCCGGCGAGGTTGGGCGTTTCGGAGTCGACGCTCACGCCATGCACGCCATGGCAGCCGCCGCACATTGCGCTGGCGGCTTCGCCCGCGACCGGGTCGCCGCGAGTCGGCGCGGCGCGTTTGACCGGAGTCTGAGATGCGAAATACAGCGCCAGGTCT
>DATKUQ010000057.1:0-9395 GCA_035530495.1 Burkholderiales bacterium | reverse complement strand
CGTAAGAGATTTTTCCGCTCATGCCGCGCTTGATACGGCTGCGGGCGAGGAGGAAGGCGATACCGAAGCCGAGCAGGTACATCAGACCGTACCAGCGCACAGCCAGCGGCCCTATTGAGAACGCGACGGGATCAAAGTGCGGAGCAACCAACATGGCGCAGGCTCAATTTCAGTGTTTGCGGGAGGTTAGAATACAGGCCTTATTGTAAGGCGTATTAGTCGATTAGTCGTAAGATGTGACTACTAGTTCATTCCCGGCGCATTACCGCCAGCGGACCAAAGCATGCCTCTCGCCCGTCCTTCCACGCGTGTTCCCGCTTATCTGGCGCTGATCTGCACCACTGCCCTGTGGGGCAGCATCGGTGTCGTGTCGCGCGCGCTCATGGAAACGATTCCGCCGGTGGTCATGGCGGGCGCGCGCTGGGGGGTGGCATTTGTCGTGCTGCTGCCGCTGGTATGGCCGGAGCGGCGCGCGATTGCGCGCGCAATAGCGCGCGACTGGAGGCGCTTTCTGTTCCTGACGCTGGTCGGGGGCGCACCGCAGAGCGCCCTGGTCTACACCGGCCTGGCGCAGAGCACGGCCATCAATCTGGGATTGCTCAACTCGACCATTCCGGTGCTGATCATTCTCATCAGCTGGGGCTGGCACGCGCGCCGGCCGCGCCGGCTGGAAGGCTTCGGGCTTGCCATCTCGTTCGCCGGCGTGCTGCTGGTACTGGCGCATGGCGACTTGCGCGCGCTGCTGCATCTGCAGTTCAACGCCGGCGACGTGATTATGCTGGGCGCGATGCTGGTGTGGGCGATATACACTTTGGGCCTGCAGGACCGGCCGCAGTCGCTGTCCCTGTTCGCCTTCGTGTTCGTCATGGCGCTGATGGGCGAACTGCTGATCCTGCCTTTCGCCGCGTTTCAGTGGCTGCATGCGGGCGCGGTCCATCTCGACCTGCGCGACCTGCTTGGGCTGCTCTACATCGGCGCGCTCGCCACCCTGATTTCGACCGCGCTGTTCAGCTACGGGGTCGAGCGCGTCGGCGCGGTGCGCGCCGGCATCCTGATCCACCTGATGCCGGTGTTTTCCAGCGTGTTCGCCACGCTGTTCATCGGCGAGCGGCTGTACATCTATCACGCCGCGGGCTTCGTCCTGGTCGCCGGCGGCGCCATACTCAGTTGTCTCAAGCCGGAGCCGGTGATATCGTCTCAGGCCCCGAAGAGAATCTAGCAATTCGCATCCATAAGGAGAAAATCATGGCGGATAACCGCAGAAGCAGCCTCATCACCCAGGGCGTGGCCCGCTCGCCCAACCGTGCCATGCTGCGCGCTGTGGGTTTTCGAGACGGCGATTTCAGCAAGCCCATTGTCGGCGTGGCCAATGGCCATTCGACCATGAATCCCTGCAATGCGGGTATCCAGCCGCTGGTGGATCGCGCCATGGCGGCGCTCGAGGCGGCCGGGGCCAAACCGCAGGTGTTCGGCGTGCCCACTATCACCGACGGCATCGGCATGGGCACCGAGGCGATGAAATACAGCCTGGTTTCGCGCGAGGTGATCGCCGACTGCATCGAGACCGCCGTCAACGGCCAGGCCATGGACGGTGTGCTGGTCTGCGGCGGCTGCGACAAGAACATGCCCGGCGGCATGATGGCCATGGCGCGCATGAACGTCCCCGGCATCTACGTCTACGCCGGAACCATCAAACCGGGCAAGTGGAAAGGCCAGGACCTGACCATCGTGAGCGCGTTCGAGGCCGTCGGCGCCTATAACGCAGGGAAGATGAGCAAGGAGGATTTCGTCGGCATCGAGAAGAACGCCTGTCCCACGGTAGGCGCCTGCGGCGGCATGTTCACCGCCAACACCATGTCGTCCTCGTTCGAGGCGCTGGGCATGAGCCTGCTCGGCTCCTCGCAGATGGCCTCGCCCGACGCGGAAAAAGCCGTATCGGCCGCCGACTCGGCTGCGGTGCTGGTCAACGCCATTCGCAAGCAGATCCTGCCGCGGCAGATCATCACGCGCAAGTCGATCGAGAATGCGATCAGCCTGGTGATGGCCACCGGCGGATCCACCAATGCCGTGTTGCATTACCTGGCGATCGCGTCGGCGGCCGGCGTAAAGTGGACCATCGACGACTTCGAGCGCGTGCGGCGCAAAGTACCCGTGCTGTGCGACCTCAAGCCATCGGGGCGCTATGTCGCCGTGGATTTTCACCGCGCCGGCGGCGTGCCGCAGGTGCTCAAGATGCTGCTCGTGCACGGCTTGCTGCACGGGGAGTGCATGACCGTCACTGGCCGCACCATCGCGCAGGAACTGGCTGCGATACCGGACGCGCCGCGTCGCGATCAAGATGTGATTCGCCAATGGGACCAACCGATGTATGCCCAGGGTCATCTTGCCATCCTCAAGGGCAACCTCGCTCCCGAGGGCTGCGTGGCCAAGATCACCGGGCTCAAAAAGACGTCCATCACCGGCCCAGCGCGCGTGTTCGATTCCGAGCCCAAGTGCATGGACGCGATCATGGCGAAACGCATCAAGCCTGGCGACGTATTGGTGATTCGTTACGAGGGTCCGAAAGGCGGGCCGGGCATGCAGGAAATGCTGGCGCCGACCTCCGCGCTGACCGGCCAGGGGCTGGGCGAATCGGTGGGCTTGATCACCGACGGGCGCTTTTCCGGCGGCACCTGGGGCATGGTGGTGGGCCATGTCGCGCCCGAAGCCTTTGTCGGCGGTCCGATCGCACTGATCAAGGAAGGCGACTCCATTACCATCGACGCGAAAAAGCACCTGATCCAGCTTAACGTTACGGCCAAGGAACTCGCGGCGCGGCGCAAGAAATGGAAGGCGCCCAAGCCACGTTATACCCGCGGCGCGATGGCCAAGTACATGAAGCTGGTCTCGACGGCGAGCCTGGGCGCCATCACCGACGGCGATCTATAGCGGCGCCCCGCTGCGCCACCATGCTTTACTATGAGGGGATACCTCCCCTCATGCTCCCCTAAATTGGTCGCTGCAAAAATCATTTTGCCGCGGGTACCTGGATACCATGCCTAACCGCCTCGCCAAAGAGACCAGCCCCTATCTGCAGCAACACGCCGGCAATCCTGTAGATTGGTACGCCTGGGGCGAGGAAGCGCTGCAGGCAGCGCATGCGCAGGATAAGCCTATCCTGCTTTCGATCGGTTATTCTGCCTGTCATTGGTGCCACGTAATGGCGCAGGAGTCTTTCGAGGACCCCGAGGTCGCGGCGCTGATGAACCGGCATTTCATCAACATCAAGGTCGACCGCGAAGAGCGTCCCGACCTGGATCAGATCTACCAGCTGGCGCATCAGATGATGAGCCAGCGTTCCGGCGGCTGGCCGCTCACCATGTTTCTCACGCCCGGGGAGGAGCCGTTCTTCGGCGGCACCTATTTCCCCAAGACGCCGCGCTACGGCCTGCCCGGGTTCGCCGAAATGCTGGAGCGCGTGGCGCAGTTCTACCGCGCCGAGCGCGCGCAGGTCGCGCGCCAGGGCGAGGCCATAGTTTCCAGCTTCGAGCGCTTGCAGCCGGCGCAGCCGGCACACCAGTCGGATTTTTCCGGCGAGCCCCTGGAGCTGGCGCTGAAGAACCTGGCGGCGAGCTACGACGCGCATTTCGGCGGCTTCGGCGCGGCGCCCAAGTTTCCGCATCCGACCGACCTCGAACTGTGCCTGCGGCGCCACGCGGCGAGCGCGGCCGCCGAGGGCGCCGGCAGCGGCAGGCCCGAGGAAGGCGACCCGCTGACGATGGCGGTATATACCCTGGGCCGCATGGCGGTGGGCGGAATCTACGATCAGCTCGGGGGTGGCTTCTGCCGCTATAGCGTCGACGCGTACTGGCTGATCCCGCACTTCGAAAAGATGCTCTACGACAACGGTCCGCTGCTCGCGCGCTACAGCGACGCCTGGGCGCTGACGCGCGATCCGCTGTTCGCTGAAGTGGTGGAGGAAACCGTCGCCTGGGCCCTGCGCGAGATGCAGTCGCCGCAAGGCGGCTATTATTCCAGCCTGGACGCCGATTCGGAGCACGAAGAAGGGAAATTCTATGTATGGACGCCGCAGCAGGCACGCGCGCTGCTAAGCGAGGAAGAATACGCCGTGTGCGCGCCGTTCTACGGCCTGGACGGGGCGGCCAATTTCGAGGGCACGCAGTGGCATCTGCACGTGGCGCGGGGATTGGAAGAAATCGCCGAAACCCTAGGCCAGTCGGCGCAGCAATGCGGCGTGCTGCTTGCGCGCGCGCGCGCCAAGCTGTTCGCGGCGCGTGAGCGCCGCATCCGGCCCGGGCGCGACGAGAAAATCCTGACCAGCTGGAATGCGCTGATGATAGCCGGCATGGCGCGCGCCGCCCGCGTGTTCGGCAGGCCCGAGTGGCTGGCCTCGGCGCGCGCCGCGCTCGATTTCATCCGCAGCACGCTATGGCGCGCAGAACAGGGTCCGGAGCGCGCGCGTCTGCTCGCCACCTACAAGGACGGCCGCGCGCATGTCAACGCCTATCTGGACGATTACGCGTTCCTGCTTGCTGCGCTGATCGAACTCATGCAGACCGATTTTCACAGCGGCGATCTCGCGTTCGCCGAGGATTTGGCCGATTTACTGTTGGAGCAGTTCTACGATCCGGCCTTGGGCGGGTTCTTTTTCACGAGCCACGACCACGAAAAACTGATCTACAGGCCAAAACCGGGCTACGACAGCGCCACGCCCTCGGGCAACGGCGTGGCGGCGCTGGCATTGCAACGCCTGGGGCATATCACCGGCGAATCGCGCTACCTCGATGCCGCGGAGCGCACGCTGCAGCTGTTCTATCCGGCGCTCGCGCAGCATCCGAACGGCTACACCAGCCTGCTGCTGGCGCTGGAGGAGGCGATGGAGCCGCCGCGGGTGGTCGTATTGCGCGGGGCGCCGGAGCAAATGCGCCAATGGCGGCGGTCCCTGGACTCCGCCTATCTTCCGACTACCGTAATCCTCGCGCTTGCACCGGGGACGGCGGACCTGCCGCCGCTGCTGGCCAAACCCGTGGAATCCGAGGCGGTCAACGCCTGGGTATGTCAAGGCCTTACTTGCCTGCCGCCCATGGATAAGCTGGAAACGCTGCTCGAAGTGCTTAAGTTAACTGAAACTGGGCAGGGTGCGACGCTGTAGCCTCGCGTGGCTCGCCCGCTCTCACTTCACCTTAGCCAGATCGGCCTCGGTGGTAAACGCGTCGGCGTAGAACTCCTCCGGCGGCAGTCCGCACAGGGCGCTGAAGTCGCGCCGCGCCGCTTCGATCACCACCGGCGCGCCGCAGGCATAGACCTGGTGGCCGGAGAGATCGGGAAAATCCTTCATCACCGCGTGGTGGACAAACCCGCTGCGCCCGGTCCAGGCGTCCTCCGGCAAGGCGTCGGACACCACCGGCACGTAGCGGAAATGCGCTTGCTTCTGCGCCCAGTCCCTGCCCAGATCGTCCATGTACAAATCGCGTGGTCGGCGACCGCCCCAGTACAGGGCCATGGGCCGCTTGATGCCCTTGTACAGGGCGTGCTCGATGATCGCCTTGATCGGCGCGAAGCCGGTGCCGCTGGCGAGCAGCACGATCGGCTTTTCGCTGTCTTCGCGCAGAAAGAACGTGCCGTGCGGTCCTTCGAAGCGCAGGATATCGCGCACTTTCATCTTGTCGAACACATGGTCGCTGAACAGGCCGCCCGGCATGTGGCGCACGTGGATTTGCAGCAGTTCGTCGTCGTGGGGAGCGTTGGCCATGGAGTAGCTGCGCCGTTTGCCGTCCTTGAGCAGAAACTCGATATACTGACCGGCCAGGTATTGCAGGCGCTCATTCGCAGGGAGCTTGAGGGAAATCACCGCCACGTCCGGCGTCAGCTTGCTTATGGCCTGTACGCGGCAGGGCAGGATCCTGATCTGCTGATCCTTGATCGCGCCGACCTCGCGGCATTCGATCACGATGTCGCTCAGCGGGCGGGCGACGCAGAACAGCGCCAGACCGCTTTTCTGCTCGGCGGCGGTGAGCGCGGTATCCGAATGCTTGCCGTAGTCGATCTTGCCCTCCAGCAGCTTGCCTTTGCAGCTGCCGCAGGCGCCGTTGCGGCAGCCGTAGGCGAGGCTGAAGCCCTCGCGCAGAGCGGCGACAAGCACAGTCTCGTCGGGCTGGACATGGAAGCTGTGGCCGCTGGGCCGGATGGTGACTAAGTGGGACATGGACAATTCCTGCTTCTATGGGGGAGAGGCTGAGGCCGGGTGCCTTTCCCATGCCGCCGCGTTCCTCGTGCTTCGTTGGATAGGTCCGTTGAAACCGGACTCTGCAACGCGTTTTAATAGTAAAGTAATGATAACGGGTACAATTTTACTATGAAGCGGCTGCTCATCGTTGGATGCGGGGATATCGCGCTGCGCGCATTGCCGCAGCTCGCGCGCAGTTACCAGGTCTTCGGCCTGGTGCGCGCGGCGGGACAGGCTGAGCACCTGGCCGCCCTCGGCGCGAAGCTGGTCGAGGGTGATCTCGATATCCCGCCAACGCTGACGCCCCTGGCCGGGATGGCCGAGTTGGTATTGCATCTGGCGCCGCCGGGCGACAGCGGTGAACGCGACCAGCGCAGCGCCAATCTGATCGCTGCGCTCTCGCCGCGCCCGCCCGAACGCCTGGTCTACATCAGCACCAGCGGCGTCTACGGCGATTGCGGCGGCGCCTGGGTGGACGAGGACCGGCCGCTGGCGCCGCAGAGTCCGCGCGGGGCGCGGCGCGCCGATGCGGAACGCGCGCTGCTCGCCTGGGGTGAGCAGCGCGGCGTCGCAGTAGCGGTGCTGCGCGTGCCCGGGATCTATGCGGCGCAGCGACTGCCGTTGGCGCAGTTGCAGCGCGGCGCGCCGGTATTGCGCGAGGAGGATGACGTCTATACCAATCACATCCACGCCGACGACCTCGCCGCGATCTGCGCAAGAGCGCTCGACAGCGCCGCGCCGGGCCGCGCATACAACGCGAGTGACGACAGTGAAATCAAAATGGGCGATTACTTTGATCTGGTCGCCGACCGCGCTGGTCTGCCGCGCCCGCCACGTGTGTCGCGCGCGGCTGCCGAGGCGGGCGCAATTTCCGCGGGACTGCTGTCGTTCATGCGCGAATCGCGCCGTCTGGTCAATACGCGCATGAAAGCCGAGCTCGGCGTGCGCCTGCGCTATCCCAGCGTCTACGACGGTGTGCCCAAGCTCGCGGCGCCCTGAATCGCAACCGAACCCATGGACAGCCTGCTCGTAATCACCAACCTGCCGGATCGCGAGAGCGCGGAAAAACTCGCGGCGCTGCTCGTCGAGCGGCAGCTGGCCGCCTGCGTCAACGTGCTCGCCCCCTGCAGCTCGGTCTATCGCTGGCAGGGGGAGGTCCAGCGCGACGAGGAGCATCCGCTGCTGATCAAAACCGCGCAGGATCGCTATGCTGACCTGGAAGCGCTGATCCGCGCCAACCATCCATATGAACTTCCCGAGATCGTTGCGGTCAACATCGTTCATGGCCTGCCGGCCTATTTGCAGTGGATCGTATCCGAAACGCGCGCCGGCGCCCCGGCCTGACCACACATTCCGCGTATGAAATCAAACCTGTTTCGAATTGTCGCGTTGTTGCTCGCCCTGTCGCTGAACGGGTTCGCCGCTGCGCAGGATCTGCTTCAACCCGAGGTCGCGTTCAGGTTTTCGGCGCACGCGCTCGACGCGAACACGCTCGAGGTGCGCTATAAAATCGCCGACGGATACTATCTGTACCGCAGCAGATTCAAATTCTCCGCCGAACCCGCAACGGTAAAGCTGGGCACGGCGCAATTCCCCCATGGCGATGTTCACAACGACGAATTTTTCGGCAAGGTCGAGACTTATCGCAAGGATCTGCGCATCCGCTTGCCTTTCACGCGCGACCCAGCCACGCACAGACTGAAGCTGGCGGTCACTTCGCAGGGTTGCGCCGACGCGGGCGTGTGCTACCCGCCGCAAACGCAAACGACCGAGATCGACCTCCCCGCCGCCGGCAACGCCTCGGCTGTGTCCTCGGGCGGGGGCGCAGGCGCGCCCGGCTCGTCCGCTGTGACCGGCGACGAGGCGCGATTTCAAGGTCTGCTCGCCTCGGGCAGTTTTTGGCTGATCGCCGCGGCGTTTTTCGGCGCTGGCGTTCTGCTGACATTCACGCCCTGCGTGTTGCCGATGATACCGATACTTTCAGGCATCATCGTGGGCGAAGGCCGTAAGGCGACCCGTACGCGCGCGTTCACGCTGTCCAGCGCCTATGTGCTGGGCATGTCGCTTACTTACACAGGGATCGGCATCGCCGCGGCGCTGTCCGGCAACCTTCTCTCGGCAGCCTTGCAGAACGCCTGGGTATTGTCCGCATTTGCGGCGGTGTTCGTCCTGCTGTCGCTATCGATGTTCGGCTTCTACGAACTGCAGTTGCCTTCCGGGTTTCACGCGAAGATCACCGAAACCAGCAGCCGGCTCAAGGGTGGACATCTGGGCGCGGTGGTGCTGATGGGCATATTGTCCGCAGCCATCGTCAGCCCATGCGTGGCCGCGCCGCTGGCAGGTGCGCTGCTCTATATCAGCCAGTCCCACGACGTGATACTGGGCGGTTTCGCTCTGTTCGCGATGTCCATCGGCATGGGCGTACCGTTGATACTCGTCGGTGTATTCGAGGGGGCTTTTCTGCCGAAGTCCGGCCATTGGATGCGCTCGGTGAAGCATTTTTTCGGCGTGCTGCTGCTCGCAGTGGCGATCTGGATCGTTTCTCCGGTGCTCCCGCTGGCGGTGCAGATGCTTGCGTGGGCGGCGCTGCTTATCGGGTCGGCCATGGTGCTGCGCGCGATCGACCCGCTGCCACCGGAGGCCGGGGCCGCCACGCGCCTGTGGAAAGGCGCCGGCTTCCTGGCGCTGATTGCCGGCACGGCGCTGGCGATCGGCGCGTTTGCCGGCAGCCGCGACGTGTTGCGGCCGCTCTCCGGCCTCACCGCAGGCAGTCAGAGCGGCGCGCAGGCGGCGCGCTTCACCCGTGTAAAAAACCTGGGCGAGCTCGGAGCGAGACTTCAGGCTCCCGGCAGACCGGTCATGCTCGATTTCTACGCCGACTGGTGCGTATCGTGCAAGGAGATGGAAGCTTTCACGTTCACCGACGCGCGGGTGAAGGCGAAAATGGGGCAGATGTTGCTGTTGCAGGCGGATGTCACCGCCAATACTTCTGAAGACAAGGCCTTGCTCAAGCGTTTCAGCCTGTTCGGGCCGCCCGGAATCATTTTTTTCGACCGGCAAGGCAGGGAGATAGAGGGGCTGCGGGTAGTCGGTTACCAGTCGGCGGACGCTTTCCTTCCCACGCTCGACCGCGCCGTCGCGCAGTGATCGCATGAAATCCCCCGGCGGG
>DATKUQ010000056.1:0-7019 GCA_035530495.1 Burkholderiales bacterium | reverse complement strand
CCGATTTCACAGACTCGCCAAGCCTTAGGCCTACTCGCTTGGCTGCTGCTAGTGTTCGCCGCAGCTGCCGCCGGAGGGTTCGCGTCGGCAAGCGCGGGGGCCTTCTATGCGGAGCTTGTTCGGCCTTCATGGGCGCCGCCGGGCTGGCTGTTTGCTCCAGTCTGGTCCGTTCTGTACGTGCTCATGGGCATATCTGCGTGGCTGGTTTGGCGAGTGCGCGGCTTTGCGGGCGCCAAGAGTGCGCTGCATATCTTTGTCTACCAGTTGGCCGCTAACGCCCTATGGACCTGGTTGTTCTTTGTCTGGCGTCAGGGTGGCCTGGCCTTCGCCGAGATACTTCTGCTTTGGGTCCTTATCGCTGCAACCATTGGCTTGTTCTGGCGAGTCAGCAGGCTTTCCGCAGCGCTGCTCTTTCCGTATCTGGCGTGGGTGTCTTTCGCATCTGTGCTCACCTTGTCTACGTGGCGGCTTAACCCCGGGCTTCTCGGGTGAACCCCAACAAGATTCGGTCTAGGCCTTCGGTCAAGCGAACCTGCCGCAAGCGGCAGTCCGGTCACCTCAAACGCTAGATTTTCCCGGAGTTGCCTATGCCACCGCACGGCGCCTTGCGCTCGGGCCGCGAGTCACGCTTGACGCTATTTCGACAAGCTGTCAGTCCGCGAAGAATTCCGGCCATCTGCCTTGGATGTACGCCTGGAACTTCTCGGACAGACCTTCGTCCTTCAGGTACTGGCGGGGCACCGGCATCTCTACCGGCTTGAACGCGGGATCCGCCTTGTAACGATTCGGAAAATCATGTTGCAGCATCGCTGCGCGCCCGAGCATGATCCAGTCGGCGCCCGCCGCGATGGTGGCTTCGGCGTCCTGCGGCGTGCGGATCTTGCCTGCGACGCCGAGACGGACATTATGTCGATCGAGTTCCGTGAAATAGCTCATCAGCGTGCGCCCCTGGAATTCGGCTTCCTCGGGTTCCTTGAACACGTCCCATAGCGACATATCGAGGAAGTCGACCCTGTCTACGGCCAGTACCCGCTGCGCCAGTTCAATGGCCTCGCCGAGCTTGATGCCGAAGCGCTCCGGCGTCAGCCGCACTCCCAGCATGAAATCCTTGCGGCACCGGCTGCGAATGCCGTCGATGATCTCGAACAGGATGCGCGACCGGCTCTCGAGGGAGCCGCCGTACTCGTCGTCCCGGTGATTGAATTCCGCGCTGAAGAACTGGCACAGGATATAGCTGTGCGCGCCATGCAGTTCCACACCATCGAATCCCGCCCGCTGGGCACGCACCGCTGCGGCGATAAAGTCCTCGATCAAGCGCTTCACTTCGGCGTGTGTCAGTCCACGCGCGCCGGTCTTCTCGTTATCGGACGGACATACCGGTGCGCCGCCGATCAATTCGGCGGGCGAGCGCATGCCGGCGTGATGCAGCTGCAGGACTGCAATGCTCTGTTGTGCCTTGATCGCACTCGCAAGGCGCTGCAACCCCGGAATGTGATCGTCCGACCATACGCCCAGCTGCCCGGAAAATCCTTTTCCGTTCGCCTGCACGTGCGAGGCGCAGGTCATGGTCAAGCCAAAGCCGCCCTCGGCGCGCATGGTGAGCCAGTGGAATTCCTCCTCGGACAATCGGCCGTCTTCATGGCTTTGTTGGTTTGTCAGGGGAGCCAGCACGAAGCGGTTCTTCATGACTGGTCCGTGGCTGAAACTTAGTGGATCGAGCAGATGCGTCATAGGGAGTCTTCGAAACAATGTCGTTGTCGGTATTTTTGCAGGAATCCATGAACCGGAATGCTGCCCAAGCAGCCGAGTAAGATTTCGCAAGGCTTGGAGTGAGAGTTATCCCGGTTTGCGCTCAGGCGCGAACCGCGGAGTGCACATCAGTAATGCCGATGCTATGAATAGAAAGCAGTCGTTAAGCTGGTCGTACAGACGTGGCAAGCGCCGCGCCGCGCAAACACCTCACCGTTGACCGCTAAGCACCCCTGGGCTTGCGCAACAGCTCGTCCACATCGTCTATCTTGTCATGCAGCAGATTGAGTCTGTGGGCGAGGCCCTGAATCTCCGAATGCGCTCGGCGATTGACATCGAAATCAAGTTCGCTCCGCAGGCGATCCTTCTTGTCCTGGCGGTTCTGACTCATCATGATGACTGGCGCCTGTATCGCGGCGAGCATCGAAAGAAAGAGATTGAGCAGGATGAAAGGGTAAGGATCCCACGCACTGTTGCCGAGTTCAACGTTGATAGCCGTGTATACCGCAAGGACCATCGCGAAGAAAATAATGAATGCCCATGAACCGCCGAAGGACGCCACGCCATCGGCAACGCGTTCACCCAATGTTTCTGCCTCCTCGATCAAATCGTTCGGGTTGCGCTCGGCACGAATACGAACCAGTCTTTCCGCGGCATGGAACTGCTTGCCCATGACGCTCATCAGATCGAGGCCGGCATCGGGTTTCTTGTGCAGCAAAACGGTGATGTCCTTACGGTCCACTTCGATGCATTCGGTGTCCGTATCGGCGGTGGCATCGGTTTGGTGAGGCGACTGCGCCAGCATCGACGCGAAACCGAATATGTCGCCTTGGGCCGGCATATCCAGAAGGACGATCTGATTGTCGTCGTCAATGGTGGTTACCCGAACGGACCCGGACAGCATGATGAAAGCGCGTTCGCTGGGATCACCGATCTTGTAGATTCGCTGGCGTGGCGCAAAGTGTCGAAGTTCGACCTGACTCGCGAGAACGGCCAACTCTTCCTCGTCGAGCAAGGCGAACAGGGGAGCTGCTTTAAGGACATTGGAGTCGCAGGGCATGGATCACCTCGGGCATTGGAGACACTAATCTTCGGGCACTTTGGCCAGCTGCCTGGCCGGACAGAATGAGCGACAATTTTAGCCAAAAGGGACGATTTGTTTTCGATGCGCCACTCACTTCGCAACTGATCAGTAGGACACCTGCCGCGGCCGGATCAGCCGCACCGACGCCAGCGTGGCCACGATCGACAGTGCGATGCAGGCCCAGATCACCGGGCCGTAGCTGCCGGTTCGGTCGAACACCGCGCCGGCGAGCGTGGGCCCGAGCAGGTTGCCGACCGCGGCGCCGGTGTACAGCGCGCCGATGATGCTCGAGACAGCGCGCGCGCCGAACAGGTCCATGCACAGCGCGGGCAGCAGCGATACGATGCCGCCGTAGGAGAGGCCGAACCAGAGCGCGAACAGCGCAAGCGCCGCGTAGCCGCCCGCCGCGTGCCACACGAGGAAGGACGCGCCCATCGACGCCTGCATCAGTGCGAGCGTGAGGCTGCGGCCCATTCGGTCTGCCGCAGCGCCGATGGTGAAACGCCCGACCAGGCTGCCGATGCCGATAAGCCCGACCAGGCCCACCGCGCGCGCTTCGTCGATGCCCATGTCGCGTGCCGCGGCCGAGACGTGCGCGAAGGGAATGAACATCGTCGGCCCGCCCGCGACCACCGAGAGGTACAGCCACCAGAAGCCGCTGCTGCGCAGCGCTTCGCGCAGGCTTGCGCCGGGGGCCGCGCCCGCCGCCGAGCGCACGGCATGCGGCGCGCGCTTCAGCAGCAGCGTGGCGCCGACCCCGACGATGAGTACGCCCAGCGCGAGCACGCGCAGCGCGTCGCGCCAGTTCAGCCAGGCGATCGCGCCCGCCACGACGAGCGGCACGACGAGCGTCCCGGCGCCGATGCCGGCGCTGGCGATGCCGGCAGCCAGGCCGCGCCGGCGCATGAACCAGGGCTGCACGCAGGCGATTGCGGGGGAGTAGACCAGCGCGATGCCCACGCCGATGCCGACGCCGTAGGCGAGGTACACCATGACGATCGAATGCGCGAGGCTGGTGGCGACGAGGCCGCCCGCGATGCACAGCATCCCGGCACTGCACACCGCGCGCGGGCCGTAGCGGTCCGCCAGCATGCCGCCACCCACGCCCAGCGTGAAGTAGATCAGACCGGAAAGTCCGAACACCAGCGACACGTCGGCGCGCCGCGCCGCAAATTCCGCCGCGAAGGACTGGAACAGGGCCGCGAAGGAATAGGCGACGCCGAAAATGACCGCGAGGCTGGCGAAAGCGGCCCAGACGACGACCCATGCGTAGCGCGGTTCATCCATGTGGTCGGCAGTCTAGCAGCGACCGCGCATCATTGCCCCGCTAAGAACCGGTTCCAAAATGAACGTTTTTATCATTGTCATTCCGAGTCCCTCGACTTCGCTCGGGATAAACTCCGCGAGGAATCTGCTGTTGAATCAAACCTGAAGCAGATTCCTCGGCCTGCGCCCCGGAGGAAGTCCCCGCGGGGGACGGCCTCGGAATGACATGTCATTTTGAAACCGCTAAGCGGTCAGGGGCAGCTCAATATTCCCCGTTTCGAGTGCGAGCAGCGCGCGCTTGACCTCCAGCCCGCCGGCATATCCCGTCAGGCTGCCGTCCGCGCCGACGATGCGGTGGCAGGGAACGATGACCCCGATCGGGTTGCGTCCGGTCGCGGCGCCCGCGGCGCGCGCGCTGCCCGGGTGCCCTGCCCTGCGCGCAAGCTCCGCGTAGGTGATGGTCTGGCCGAAGCTTACCGTGGAGATCGCTTTCCACACCGAGCACTGAAACGGCGTGCCCTCCGGGGCGAGCGCGACCTCGAAGCGCTTGCGCTCGCCGGCGAAATATTCGCCCAGCTCGCGCTTCGCCTGGCGCAGCGTTGCATACTGCGCATCCCGCCGCCACTGCGATGCGACTGTCGGCAGATATTTCTGGCCGTCAAAGTAGACGCCCAAAAGGCCTTCATCGGCCGCAACGAGCAGCATCTGCCCTTGCGGGCTTTCATAGAAATCGTAGTAGCGCATAGTCACTCCTTTGTCAGTGATTGCCACAGATGCATCACGGCGTACGCGCGCCACGGCCGCCAGGCTTCGCCCGCGGCGAGCACTCGGCGCGCGTCGGTTTGCCCAAGCGCTTTCATCACGCCCAGATCGGTGTGCGGAAACGCATCCGGCCAGGCGAGCGCGCGCATCGCGATGTACTGCGCGGTCCATTCGCCCACGCCCGGCAGCGCGCGCAGGCGCGCGAGCGTCGCCTCGATATCGGCATTGGGCATCAGTACCAGCTCGCCGTCCGCGACCACGCGCGCGAGCGCGACGATCGTGCGGGCGCGCGCGCCGGGCATGCCGAGGCCTGCGATGCGGCCATAAGGCAGGTCCGCGACCGTCGCTGCCGCCGGAAACACGGTGGCGAGCGCAGCGAAGGGCGTCTCGATCGGATCGCCGAACGCCGCCGCGAATCGGCCTGCCACGGTGCGCGCCGCCGTCACCGAAACCTGCTGGCCGAGGATCGCGCGCACCGCCACTTCGAAACCGTCGAACGCGCCGGGCACGCGCAGGCCGGGGTGGTGCTTCGCCATGGTCCCCAGCGCCTGCGCGACCTCCTCCGGGTGACAGGAAAGATCCATCAGCGCCTTGATGCGCGACAGCACCGGCGGCAGGGCCTTGGCGAGCGAAGCGGAAACGGTCACGCGCAGTGCCGGCTTCTTCTGCGACGGCGCCACCTCGATCCAGCCGCGATGCTCCCTGCCACCCACTGCAATGCGCACCGTGCGGCGATAGCCGTTGTCCTCGACCGCCTCGACTCCGGCAACGGCGCGCGCGCCCAGGAACGCGCTCAGCGCGGGCCAATCGTAAGGCGGCCGAAAACTCAGTTCGAACTTGAGCACGTCGGCCGCAGCGGAAGCGGACACATGGCGCCGCAGTTGTCCAGGCTGGAGCCGGTAGCGCTGCTTGAACAGCGCGTTGAACCGCCGCACGCTGCCGAAGCCGCTCGCGAACGCCACTTCGGTGAGCGGCAGCGCGGTGTCGGTCAGCAGGCGTTTCGCCAGCAGCAGCCGCTGCGTCTGCCCGAATTGCACCGGCGAGACGCCGAATTCGGTGCCGAAGGCGCGGCGCAGGTGCCGGTCGCTGATGCCCAGTTGCGCGGCGATGCTGTCCAGCCCCGCTTCGTCCAGCGCACGGTCCTCCATCAGGCTAGCCGCAGCCTGCGCGAGGCGCGAGCTCGCGTCCACGCTCGAATTGCCCGGCGCGAGTTCGGGCCTGCAGCGCAGGCAGGGCCTATATCCGGCCGCTTCGGATGCCGCGGCGCTGGGATAGAAACGGCAGTTCTCGCGCTTGGGAGGCTTGACTGTGCAAACCGGACGGCAGTAGATGCGCGTCGACGAGACCGCGACAAAAAAGCGGCCGTCGAATCTGGCGTCGCGCGCCTTGAGTGCCCGGTAGCAGGTTTGGGGGTCCAATGTCATGCGCGCAGTATGCCCGCTGTGACCGGCGCTGTCTGGCCGTTTTCGGACATCGCAGCGGCGGCCTAGCCAGGCGCTGAACTTGATGCCGCGCGGGCGCGCTGTCGCTCCGCGGCAAGCAGCAGGTCCCGGCTATGGACGCATGAGAAATTCGATTTATCAATCGCTTATCTTGATAGGCCAAGCTTGCTTGCGCGGACGAAATGATGCGATCCCAGCGTGTGCGCGTCGCCTCGCCGCGAGAACTGGACGTCGACAGCAAGAAGTGGGCATTTCGCGACTAACCGTGAGATTGATCAAGCCACATATGCAATTTTGCTGCAAATTGTACTGAGCTCTATCGTTCGAACTAACCAGTGGAGGAATTGCCATGAGACACAAGCAACTCGCAAGCCTTATCGCCACCGCGCTCGTGATTGGCTCCACCGCGATTGCCATCGCTGGAGAGAAGCAGCCCAGAATCAATCGGGGCGATCTCGGCAAGTACGAGTACAACAACAGCTGCGCCTTATGCCATGGTGCAAACGGGAAGGGCGAAGGGTCGGTTCTGGATCTGCTCAAAAAGGCGCCGCCGGATCTGACAACGCTGTCGAAGCGGAACAATGGCGTCTTTCCGTTTGAGCGGGTCTACCGGATCATCGACGGGCGCGAAATCCTAAACGGTCACGGCGAACGCGATATGCCGGCATGGGGTGACCGCTACACCGCTAGCAGCGAAGGTGCGAAAGCTGGGGAGC
>DATKUQ010000055.1:0-3869 GCA_035530495.1 Burkholderiales bacterium | reverse complement strand
CCCTGGCGTGTCTCGATCCGCTGCGCGGCCTGGACACCACGGTATCGATGGGCTCGTCGATCGGCAACGCGATCGGCATGTCCAAGGCCGGCGACACCAAGCCGGTGATGGCCACCATCGGCGATTCGACCTTCCTGCACGCGGGCATCCCCGGCTTGATCGACGCGGTCTACAACCAGGCGAACATCACCGTGCTGCTGCTCGACAACCATATCACCGCCATGACCGGCGGCCAGCAGCATCCGGGGACGGGCAAGACCCTGCGCGGCGAGGACGCGCCGAAAGTGGATTACGAGGCGCTGGTGCGAGCGATCGGCGTCAGCTGGGTGCGCAGCGTCGACTCCTACGATCTCGCGGCCATGTACCAGACGCTGCGCGAGGCGATCGCCTACCGCGGCGTGTCGGTGATCATCTCCGACCGCCCCTGCGTGCTCGACCCGGTCAAGATCAAGGGGCCGGCGCTCGCGATTGTCAACGAGCAATGCAACGCCTGCCAGTCGTGCATGAACCTCGGCTGCCCCGCCCTCACCTGGGGCGAGGACAGGTTCGAGGGCCGGCACAAGGTGAAGATCGACCAGTCGCTGTGCATAGGCTGCACCCTGTGCGCGCAGGTGTGCACCGTGGATTGCATCAAACCCGCCGCGGTGGTGACGCAATGAGCCGGCCGACCGCCTCGACCAGCAGCGCGCAAGCCGAGCCGCCCCGCCCCGCCGCGGCCGCGGTCAAGGCGCGCGAACCGATGAACGTCCTGATCGTCGGCGTCGGCGGCCAGGGCGTGATCATGGTGTCCAAGGCGCTCGCCTGGCTGGCCCAGTCCAAGGGCCACCAGGTCAAGCAAAGCGAAGTGCACGGCATGGCCAAACGCGGCGGCACCGTATTCAGCCACGTGCGCTTCGGCCCCCAAGTGTGGTCGCCCACCATTCCCCAGGGCGAAGCCGACATCCTGGTCGCGCTCGAATGGGCCGAAGGCCTGCGCTGGCTGCCTTTCCTCAAGCCCGATACCGGGATCTTTATCTGCGACACCAAGCGCATCGTGCCGCCGTTCGCCTGCCTCAACCGGCGCCCCGGCGCACCCCTGCGCTACTCGCGCGAGACGCCGGAAGAAGTCAGGGCGCACGTGGCCGAAGGCTATGCGATCGACGCCACCCACATGGCCGAGGAGCTCGGCAACGAGCGCGCTGCCAACGTGGTCCTGATCGGCGCACTGTCAACGGTACTGGATTTCCCTGCCGATGAATGGGAAAAGGCGCTCAGCGCATTCGTGCCGAAGAAAACCATCGCAGTCAACCTCGATGCGTTCCGCCTGGGACGCAACTGGTTCGAGGAAGCGCGAACCGCGGTTCCAGAGGCCGAAGCGCCGGCCGCGAACATCCCTGCACCTGCGGAATCGCCCTACACGCCGCGCCTGGAAATCACGCCGCAGTGGTGCAAGAGCTGCGACATCTGCGTCAAGCTCTGCCCCGAGCGCTGCCTGCGGTTGAACGCGGAACGCATCGTCGAACTGGCGCAGCCGGATAAATGCACCGGCTGCCGGCTGTGTGAATTGCTATGCCCCGACTTTGCCATCCGCGTGCATCTCGATGCCCTGACGCCTGCAGCAGAGGTGGCCCCATGAACGCCGTGGACAAATTGCCGGCGCCCAAGACCGCGCTGCGACTGATCTCGGGCAACCACGCATGCGCGCTCGGCGCGGTGGCGGCAGGCTGCCGCTTCTTCGCCGGTTACCCGATCACGCCCTCTTCCGAAGTAGCAGAGCGCCTCTCCCGGCTGTTGCCGCAGGTCGAGGGCGTGTTCGTGCAGATGGAAGACGAAATCGCGTCGATCGCCGCCGTGATCGGCGCGTCGATGGGTGGTGTCAAGGCGCTCACCGCGACCAGCGGGCCGGGCTTTTCGCTGAAGCAGGAGAACATAGGCTACGCCGCCGGCGCCGAGATCCCCTGCGTAATCGTGAACGTGATGCGCGGCGGGCCCTCCACCGGCATGCCGACACGGCCGTCGCAAAGCGACATCATGCAATCGCGCTGGGGCAGCCACGGCGACTACCCGATCATCGTGCTCGCGCCGGCTTCCGTGCGCGAGATCTATACCGAAACCATCCGTGCCTTCCATCTCGCCGAAACCTGCCGCACGCCGGTGGTGCTGCTCTACGACCAGGTGATCGCACAGCTGACCGAGACGGTCGAACTCGTCGATACCGGCGCGCACGCCGAGCGCAAATGGGCCAGCGGCCCGCACGCGGCTTACCAGCCCTACGCCGCGGACGAAGACCTGATTCCAGCGATGTCGCGCCCCGGCGCAGGCTATCGCGTGCACACCACCGGACTGACGCACGCCGAGAACGGATTCCCGACGCAGAACCCGGAGGCGGTCGCGCGCAACCTCGGACGGCTGCTGACCAAGTTCGAGCGCCACCGCGACGCCATCGACTCCTGGCAGGCGATCGGCTGCGAAGAGGCCGAAGTGGTGGTCGTCGCCATCGGCATCAGTGCCCGCGCCGCGACGCGTGCCATCGACATCGCGCGGAAAGACGGCGTGCGCCTGGGACTGTTCCGCCCGATCACGCTGTGGCCCTTCCCCGAAAACGCCCTGCGCGAAGCCGCAATGAACGCGCGCGGCGTGCTGGTGCCGGAGATGAACGCCGGCCAGCTGAGCCTGGAGGTCGAGCGCATTCTCGGCGGCAAGCGCGTGCATGGCATCCATCGCTACGATGGCGAGCCGATCACGCCGGCGCAAATCGCAGCGCGCGCCGAAGCGTTAACAAGGGAGGCGGCGACATGAGCAGGGAGCAGGGGCCCCATGAAATGGGGATGCGACCGGCCGCGATTGGCGCCGGCCGCCGACAGCGCGGTGTTCACATTAGCAAGTGCGTGAAGGAGGCGGCGACATGAGCAGCACCATCGTAGACTCGGCGGCCGAATTCGACGTGCGCGCTTATCTGCGCATGGAAATGATGCCGCACTTCCTCTGTCCGGGCTGCGGCCACGGCATCGCCCTGCGCGCGCTGCTGTGGGCCGTCCACGAACTGGGCATCGACAAGGACAAGCTCGCGGTGGTGTCCGGCATCGGCTGCGCCGGGCGGCTCTCGGCCTACATCGACGCCAATACCTTTCACGTGACCCATGGCCGCCCCCTCGCCTACGCTACCGGGCTTGCGCTGGCGCGCCCCGATCTGCACGTGGTGGTAATCACCGGCGACGGCGACTGCCTCGCGATCGGCGGCAACCACCTGATCCACGCCTGCCGGCGCAACCTCAAACTCACCTGCCTGATGCTCAACAATGAGGTCTACGGCATGACCGGCGGCCAAGTATCGCCGACCACCTCCGAGACGATGCTCACGACCACTACGCCGCTGGGCAACTCGGAGCCGAATTTCGACGCCTGCGCACTCGCTGCCGCCGCGGGCGCGAGCTGCGTCGGGCGCGAAGTGACCCACCACGTGCCCAAACTGAAGGAACTGATCAAGGCGGGACTGGCGCATCCGGGCTTCGCGTTTGTCGAGGTGCTCTCCGACTGTACCGAGATCTTCGGGCGCAAGAACGATCTTGGATCGTCGGCCGAGATGGTGCTGCGCCAGAAAAGCGAGCTGCGGCCGAGCGCCTACCGCGACACGGTGGACACGCCTTTCCGTTCGAACGATCTGCCCACCGGCATCCTCGGCAAGACAGAACGGCCCGAGTACGGCGCGGCCTACCGCAAAGCGGCCGCCGCGCAGCGGGCCAACGCGGGGAAGTCCGGCGCAAGCAAAGGAAAAACCTGATGCCTAACGCCAGACTCGAAATCCGCCTCGGCGGCACCGGTGGCCAGGGGCTGATCCTGTGCGCCAAAATGCTTGCCGACGCGCTGTGCGCGCAAGGCAGGCGCGTCGC
>DATKUQ010000054.1:0-4290 GCA_035530495.1 Burkholderiales bacterium | reverse complement strand
TTGGGCGGCGCGGGCGTGGGCGCCGGGCATACCGGGCAGATGGGGCAGGACGCGACCGCAGGGCTGGCCTTAACCGCCGGCGGCGCGACCGGCCGCACGGTGGCGCAGGCGGCGAGCAACGCGAGCAGCGCCGCCGCCGCGAGTGCGCGCCATGAGCCTATGAGGCAGGCCATCGAAGACGGAGTAAAGCTACGCATGGGAATTTTCTTGATCGAATCTCGTGGTTCCTTGCTCGGCACTAGGCCGGGCCTCCGACGAACAAAGAACCACGAATCACGAACCACGATCCCCGACCTAATGCAGCACGCGCGGCACCGACAAGGTGAATTCCGGTATCGGCGCATCGAACTGGGTGCCGTCCTCGGCCACCATCTGGTAGCTGCCGCTCATGGTGCCGACCGGCGTGGCGAGTGCGGTGCCGCTGGTGTACGCGAAGTGCTCGCCCGGCTTGAGCAGGGGCTGGGCGCCGACCACCCCCAGGCCGCGCACTTCCTGCACCTGGTTATGCGCATCGGTGATGATCCAGTGGCGGCTGATCAGCTGCGCCGGCACGGCGCCGCTGTTGCGGATGGTGACGGTATAGGAGAAGACGAAGCGGTCTTTCGCTTCGTCCGACTGCTCGGGGATGTATTGGGTCTCGGTGGAGACGTCGACGGCGTATTTTTTGGCGGACTGCATGCGGCCATTTTACACTGCGCCGGCAGCGCTGAACGTTTTTTGGCGCGCGCTGGGGCGAGCGAGTAAAATGCGCGCAGGTATCGCCCGACATCGAGCACACCCCATGACTACTTACCGCATCGCGCCGAGCATACTTTCCGCCGATTTCGCGCGCCTGGGCGAGGAGGTGACGGGCGTGATCGCCGCCGGCGCCGACATGATCCATTTCGACGTGATGGACAACCATTACGTGCCCAACCTGACCATAGGTCCGCTGGTGTGTGAGGCGATCCGGCCGCTGATCAAGGCGCCAATCGACGTGCACCTGATGGTGAAGCCGGTGGACCGCATCGTGCCCGACTTCGCACGTGCTGGCGCCGACATCATCAGCTTCCACCCTGAAGCGAGCGAACATATCGATCGCACCATCGGCCTGATCCACGAGCACGGCTGCAAGGCCGGGCTGGTGTTCAACCCGGCTACGCCGCTGGATTATCTGGATCACGTGCTGTATCGCCTGGACCTGGTGCTGATCATGTCGGTCAACCCCGGGTTCGGCGGGCAGAAATTCATCCCGCATGCGCTCGCCAAGCTGGCCGACGCCCGTCGCCGCATCGACCAAAGCGGGCGCGAGATCATGCTCGAGGTCGACGGCGGCGTCAACGCGGACAACATTGCCGCGATCGCGCGCGCCGGGGCCGACACCTTCGTCGCCGGTTCCGCCATTTTCGGTGCCGGGAACTACAAGGCGACGATCGCCGCGATGCGCGCGGCGATCCAGACTGTCTAGTCCTGGCATGCCGCTCGCGCGCGGCATCGCCGCCGTCATGGTCGATCTCGACGGCACCTTGCTCGACACCGTACCCGACCTCGCCGCCGCGGCCGGGCGCATGCTGGCCGCGCTGGGGCTGCCCCAGCGCAGAGCGGAGGAAATCCGCAGTTTCATCGGCAAGGGCATTCCCAATCTGGTGCAGCGCTGTCTGCAGGCGAGCGCCGGCGCGACAGGGGCCGAGGCCTTGCAGGCCGAGGCACTGGTTTTGTTCCAGGATTTCTATTTCGAGGAATCCGGCCGGCGCACGGCGGTCTTTCCGGGCGTGATCGAAGGCCTGCAGCGCTTTCGCGCGATGCGCCTGCGGCTTGCCTGCGTCACTAACAAAGCCGCGCGCTTCACCGTGCCGCTGCTCGAACAGGCCGGCTTGGCGCCTTTTTTCGAGTTGGTGGTTAGCGGCGATACCTTGGCGCGCAAAAAGCCGGATCCAATGCAGCTCGCGCACATCTGCGCCGAGTTCGCGCTGGCGCCGCCGGAGGCGCTGCTGATCGGCGATTCGGCCAATGATGCGCTCGCGGCGCGCGCCGCCGGCTGTCCGGTTGTGTGCGTTTCCTATGGCTACAGCGAGGGCGCAGACGTGCACGAGCTGGACTGTGATGCTATAGTTGGATCCTTATCAGAGGTTGCAGACATTCTAAGAAGCGCACGGTCGTGATACTCGAACAATCCGCAAAATGGGCGCGCTGCGCCTGGGAAAGCTGGCGCTGCTGGCGATCCTAGGCACGTTCGCCGGGCGCCTGTCGTTTCGCGCCCAACCCCAGTAGCTTTTCGTTTTTGCCGGATCGTTTTTGGAGCAGTCATGACTGAAGTCGAATTCAAGCGCCTCGCCGCGCAGGGTTTCAACCGCATCCCCGTGGTCCTCGAGACTTTCGCCGATCTCGATACGCCGCTGTCCATTTATCTCAAGCTGGCCAACAAGCCTTTTTCCTATCTGCTCGAATCGGTGCAGGGCGGCGAGCGTTTCGGCCGCTATTCCTTCATCGGTCTGGCCTCGTCCACGCGCATCAACGCGCGCGACGGGACGGTCCTGGTATTGTCGGGCAACCGCATCGCCGAACGCTCCGACACGGGCGATCCGCTGGCGTTCATCAACGCTTATCTCGAGCGCTTCAAAGTTGCCGCGCTGCCCGGGCTGCCGCGCTTCTGCGGCGGGCTGGTCGGCTGCTTCGGTTACGACACGGTGCGCCATATCGAGCCGCGCCTCGCGCACTCCGCGCCGCCGGATACGCTGGGCACGCCCGACATCCTGTTGATGCTGTCCGAGGAGGTCGCCATCGTCGACAATCTTTCGGGAAAACTGACGCTGGTGGTATACGCCGAGCCGGAGGTGCCTGGCGCCTATCAAAAGGCGCGCGCGCGGCTGCGCGAGCTGCTCGCCGCTCTGCGCGCGCCGGCGCAGATTCCGGCCGAGGCGCGGCAGCCGAGCGAATCTCCACAATCTGCCTTCGGTGAAGAGGGTTATAAGGCGGCGGTGGTGCGTGCCAAGCAATACATCCACGATGGCGACGTGATGCAGGTGGTGCTGTCGCAGCGCCTGTCGCTGCCGTTCGCAGCCGAGCCGCTGGCGCTGTACCGGGCGCTGCGCACGCTCAATCCCTCGCCCTATATGTTCTACTTCGACTTCGAGGACTTCCATGTGGTCGGCGCCTCCCCCGAAATCCTGGTGCGGCTGGAAGGCGACAAGGTGACGCTGCGGCCGATCGCCGGCACGCGTCCGCGCGGCAAGACGGCGGAGGAGGACGAGGCGCTGGCTGCGGAATTGCTGGCCGATCCGAAGGAGCGCGCCGAACACGTGATGCTTATGGATCTGGGCCGCAACGACGTCGGGCGCGTGGCCGCGACCGGCAGCGTGCGCGTGACCGAGAACATGGTGATCGAGCGCTATTCTCATGTGATGCACATCGTTTCCAACGTCGAAGGCAGGCTGCGCGAAGGGCTGGATGCCATGGCGGTGCTGCGCGCGAGCTTTCCCGCGGGCACGGTCTCTGGCGCGCCCAAGGTGCGGGCGATGGAAATCATCGACGAACTTGAACCGGTGAAGCGCGGCATCTACGCCGGCGCGGTCGGCTATCTCGGCTTTCACGGCGACATGGACCTGGCGATCGCGTTGCGCACCGCGCTGATCAAGGACGGGGTGCTCTATATGCAGGCGGGCGCCGGCATTGTCGCCGATTCCGACCCGGCGTCGGAATGGACGGAAACGCTGGCCAAGGCGCGCGCGGTGCTGCGCGCCGCCGAAATGGCGTCGGGCGGGCTCGATACCCGCCTGGAGGACTGATCATGCTGCTGATGATCGACAACTACGATTCCTTCACCTATAACCTGGTGCAGTATTTCGGCGAACTCGGCGAAGAGGTGCGCGTGGTGCGCAACGATGCCATCGACATCACGGGCATTGCAGCACTTGCGCCGTCACGCATCGTCATTTCGCCGGGCCCGTGCACCCCAAAGGAAGCGGGCATCTCGGTGCCCCTAGTGCGCGAGTTTGCGGGCAAGCTGCCCATCCTCGGCGTGTGCCTGGGGCATCAGGTAATCGGGCAGGCATTCGGCGGCCGCATCGCGCACGCCGGCCGGGTGATGCACGGCAAGACTTCGGACATCCGCCACGCCGGAAAGGGCGTGTTCGCCGGCCTGCCATCGCCGTTCCGCGCGACCCGCTATCATTCGCTGGTGATCGAGCGCGCCAGCTTGCCGGACTGTCTCGAGATCACCGCCGAGAGCGAAGACGGCGAGATCATGGGGGTGCGGCACCGGCAGTTCGCGCTCGAGGGCGTGCAGTTCCATCCGGAATCGATACTCACCGA
>DATKUQ010000053.1:0-19093 GCA_035530495.1 Burkholderiales bacterium | reverse complement strand
TTTGACTACGTTGCGCACGGTGCGCTCGATGCTTACCTCCAGCACCAGCTGGTCGCCCGGGATGACCGGTTTCTTGAAGCGTGCCCTGTCGATACCGGCAAAATAATACACGGACTTGTTATCCGGCTTGATTCCCATGCTGCGAAACGAGAGGATCGCCGCGGCCTGCGCCATGGCCTCGACGATGAGCACGCCGGGCATCACCTTGTAATACGGAAAATGGCCGTTGAAATAGGGCTCGTTGACGCTGACGTTTTTCAGCGCCCGGATGCGCTTGTCCAACTCGCATTCGATCACGCGATCGATGAGCAGGAACGGATAGCGGTGGGGCAGGTACTCGAGGATTTCCTGGATGTTCAAGCTTTCTTCTCCCGCGTTGACAGGCGTTGCTCCGGATTGCGCAAACGTTCGCGCAGCGAATCCATCTGATGCAGCAGGGCCGTATGGCGCGCCCAGCTGCGGCTGTCTTCGGCCGGGTGCCCGCCGTAGCTTCCGGCTTTCCGAATCGATTTGGTGACCACCGCGGCTGCGTGAATGACGACGCGATCGGCGATGTCGAGGTGTCCGACGATATTGGCGGCGCCGCCAATCATGCAGTATTTGCCGATGCGCGTACTGCCGGCGATGCCGGTGCAGCCGGCGATCGCCGTATGCGCGCCGATGCGTACGTTGTGCCCGATCTGGATCAGGTTGTCCAGCTTGACCCCGTCTTCAATCACCGTGTCGTCCAGCGCACCCCGGTCGATGCAGGTGTTGGCACCGATTTCGACGTCGTCGCCGATCACCACCGCCCCGGTCTGCGGAATCTTGCGCCAGACGCCCTGATCCAGGGCAATGCCGAACCCGTCGGCACCGATCACGGCACCGGAATGCACCAATACACGCTGGCCCAGGCGACAAGCCGGATACACGGTGACGCGCGCGTGCAGCCGGCTGTCCGCGCCGATCTCGACCGCATCGCCGAGGTAGCACCCCGCGCCTATCACCACTCCTCTGCCCAGCTTTACGCCGCGGCCCACATACGCGCCGGCGCCGATGCTGGCGCTGGCCGGAACGCGCGTTCCGCGCTCGACGACTGCGCTCCTGTGCACCCCGGGTTTGGCCACCGGCGGCGGATTGAACAGGGAGGAAACTTTGGCGAAATACAGATAAGGATTGTCGCAGACGATGCGCGGCAGCTGCGTCAGGCTGCTGTCTGCCTTGCTGAGGATCACCGCGCCGGCACCCGTAGCGGCGAGCTGGCGCCGGTATTTGCCGTGGCTGAGGAAACCGATGTGCTGCGCCGCGGCGTTCTCCAGCGTCGCAACCTGGCTGATCGGCGTCTGCGCGTCCCCTATTATCTCTCCACCGAAGCGTTCGACGATCTGGGCCAGGCGATATTTCTTGGCCTTAGCCATCTGCGCCGGCTATTTCTGCGCCGGCTTGTCTGCGAGCGCCTTGATCACCTTGTCCGTGATGTCGATGCGCGGGCTGGCATAGACGGCCTCCTGGAAAATGATGTCGTATTTCTCTGCTTCCGCGATCGCCTTGATGGCGCGATTGGCTTGATCGAGCACCGCGGCGAGCTCCTCATTGCGCCGCTGATTGAGATCCTCGCGGAATTCGCGCTGCTTGCGCTGAAAATCCAAGCTCAGTTCGCCCAATTGGCGCTGCTTGTCGCGGCGCTCGGATTCGCTCATGGTAACGGAATTTTTCTCCAGGTCGTCCTGCATCTTGCGGACCTGGGCCGCCATTTTTTGTATGTCTTGATCGCGCTTGGCGAATTCTTTTTCGATCTTCTTCTGCGCGCGCACTGCGGGAGCGGCCTCGCGGAACACCTTTTCGGTGTTGACGAAACCGATTTTCACATCGGCGGCGGCAATGCCGCTGCCGATCAACATGCTCAATGCGATAAGTGCAAGTGCAAGTTTTTTCAAACTGACCTCCTCGAGTCCTAAAAGACCTGCCCCAGCTGGAATTGCAGGTGCTGAATCCCATCCCCCGGCTTGGCGTTGAGCGGTTTGCCGTAACTGAGGCGCAACGGCCCCATCGGGGAGTTCCAGATAAACGAAAGGCCGGTCGAATAGCGCAAATCCGAAAGACTGATCTTCTCACCCGAACCCCACACTTGGCCAGCATCCAGGAACACGCTCAAGCGCATCGAACGGTCTACCCCGGCCCCCGGTATCGGAAACAGAAGCTCGGCGTTCCCGACCAGGCGCTTGGTGCCGCCGAGGATGTTGCCTTGCGAATCGCGCGGGCCCAGCGAGTAATCGTCGTAACCGCGCACCGAGGTAACGCCGCCGGCGTAGAAGCTCTTGTAGAACGGAAGCGGTTTCCCGCTCATGCCGCCGGCCGTCCCCGCTTCGCCGTTGAGCATAATGGTATAGGTGCGCGACAGCGGGTGAAACCATTGCGTCTGTCCGGTAAGCTTATAGTATTTCAGCGTTCCGCCCGGCAGCCCCACCTCCAAATTGGCGCGAAGGATCGACCCTTTGGTCGGCGCCAGCGCGTTGTCGCGTTGATCGCGTATCCAGCCGATCGATCCCGGAAACGCGGTGTTGGTATCGCCAAAAATATTGACGAAATCCAGGTACCGTTGCGGGCTGGCCGAAGTGACGCCAAGTCTGGTGTTCTCGGCGCCAAGACTCAAGCCGAGATTATCCACCTCGGTAATCGGAATGCCATAGCGCACCGCCGCGCCGGTGGTGTTGGTGGTGTAATAACCGAGGCCGAGCATGGAAGCGTCGGTGCGTCGGTCGTAGAGGTCGAAGCCGCGGCTAACGCCATCGACGGTGTAATACGGGTTGGTGTAGCTCAATCCGAGATTGCGATTGATCCTGCTCGTGCTGACTTGCAGAGTAATGTGCTTGCCGCTGCCGAAGATGTTCTGCTGCGTGATCGAGCCGCTCAGTATGAGCTTCTCCGTCGACGAAAAGCCGGCCCCAATGGTGATCGCGCCGGTCGGCTTTTCCTTGATCTTGAAATTCACGTCCACCTGGTCGGAGGTGCCGGGCACGGGCGGCGTCTCGACTTGTACGTCGGTAAAGTATCCCAGCCGATCCAGGCGTTCCTTGGATTTCTGGATTTTGTCGGCGTCGTAGTAAGCGCCCTCGAGCTGCCGCAACTCACGGCGAATCACTTCGTCGCGGCTGCGGTTATTGCCCGAAATGTTGACGCGGCGCACATAGACCCGCCGCCCCGGGTCGATCATTATCGTCAACGCAACTTGCTTTGTCGCTTTGTTCAGTTCCGGAACCGCGTTGGCGTTGGCAAAGGCATAACCGTCGTTGCCCAGCCGGTCGGTGATCTTCTTGGTGCTGTCGTTGAGTTTCTCGCGCGAGAAGGTGTCGCCCGGCTTCAGCTCGATCAGTTTGCGCAATTCCGCTTCGGGCAAAAGCATCTCGCCGCCGAGCTTGACGCTCGACACGGTGTACTTGTCGCCCTCGGTGATGTTGATCGTGATGTAGATGTCCAGCTTGTTCGGCGAGATCGAGACCTGCGTCGAATCGATACGGAACTCGAGGTAGCCGTGGTTGAGGTAAAACGAGCGCAGCGTTTCAAGGTCACCGGCCAATTTCTGTTTGGAATACTGGTCGTTCTTGGTGTACCAAGTCAGCCAGCCTGGCGTCTGCAGCACGAACAGGCCCAGCAAATCCTTTTCGCTGTACACCCTGTTGCCGATGATTTTGATTTCGCGGATCTTGGCGACATCGCCTTCGTTGATGGAAAAAGTGATTCCCACCCGATTGCGCTCGAGCGGCGTAACCGTGGTGACTACGTTGGCGGCATAACGCCCGCGCGCGAGGTATTGGCGCTTGATCTCCTGCTCGGCCTGATCGAGCAGCGCCTTGTTGAAGGACCGTCCCTCGGCCAGCCCGATTTCGCGCAGCCCTTTGCGCAATGCCTCCTTGTCGAATTCCTTGTTGCCGATAAAGTCGATCTGCGCCACAGCCGGGCGTTCCTCGACGATCACGATCAGTACATCGCGCCGTTCTTCCAGGCGCACGTCTTTGAAGAAGCCGGTGGCAAACAATGCCTTTATCGCCGCTGCCGCTTTCGCCTCGGTCATGGTTTCGCCCACCTTGACCGGCAGGTAGCTGAACACCGTGCCGGCTTCGATGCGCTGTATGCCTTCAACCCGGATATCGCGCACCACGAACGGCTGGAACGCGTGCGCGACGCCAAACCACAGGCAGATGAATGCGCCGACGAGGTACCTGGTCATGTTAAGTTCAGCCGGAAATCAAGCGGTTGATATCGTTATAGAAGGCAAATGCCATCAGAACCAGCAAAAGCGCCAACCCGAGCTTCTGGCCGATTTCCATTATCCGATCCGACACCGGGCTGCCCTTGAAAATTTCGATCGTATAATACATCAAATGACCGCCATCTAATAAGGGAATCGGCAGCAGGTTGAGCACCCCGAGGCTGAGGCTGATCAGCGCCAGAAAATTCAGGTAAGACACAAGTCCGAGCTGCGCCGATTGGCCGGCATAGTCAGCGATGGTGACCGGCCCGCTGAGATTCTTCCATGACACCTGCCCGATCAGCATCCGTCCAAGCATCTTCACGCTGAACGCGGACATGTCCCAGGTTTTTTGCACCGCCTTCACCAGAGCACGCGCGGCACCGTAGCGCACCACCGTGACGAGTTCGTCCAAAGCCTGCTTGTCGATCTTCGCCGCTGCACCTATGTGCCCCACCGTCGAGCCATCCCGCTCCACCGTTGCAGGAACGAGCGCGAGTTCGCGTCGCTCTTTGCCACGCTGAAGCGTCAGTCGCAGTTCGACACCCGGGTGATTGCGCACCAGCTGCACCAGTTCATTCCAGTTGGCGACGGATTTGCCGTTGACCGCAAGGATTCGATCGCCCGCCTGCAGACCCGCATGCTCGGCCACGCTGCCGGCCACGACCTGTCCGATAACGGGCTGGATTTCCGGTTGGTACAGGCGCAGGCCGATCAGTGCCAGGGTATCGCCCTCAAGCTCCTCCGCGTTGAAGTGCGACAAATCGAGTGTGCGCCAGTCGACGTGGTGGTTGCTGCCGAGCACCTCCACCTTCACCTGCTTGTGCTCCAGCGCAAGCTGCATCATGCGCCAGCGCACCTCCTGCCAGGACCCGACGTGTACCCCGTCGATTGCGCGTATGGTGTCCCCCGGCTCGAACCCGGCACTTGCCGCCGGCGTGTGCGGCTGCGGTGCAGCCACGATCGGCCGCGCCTCCTGCACCCCATGCATGAACAGGGGCCAGTACAGCAATATCGCGAACAAAAAGTTCGCCAGCGGACCGGCAAGGACCACGGCGTAACGCCGCCAAACGCTCTGGCGGTTGAAGGCGCGGCCGAGTTCCTGCGGCGCAACCTCGCCCTCGCGCTCGTCCAGCATCTTGACGTAGCCGCCCAGCGGCACCGCTGCCACCACCCATTCCGTCTGATCGCGCCCGAGCCGCTTTTTCCACAGCGGCAAGCCGAAGCCGATCGAGAAGCGCAAAACCTTGACGCCGCAAAGGCGCGCGACCAGATAGTGCCCGTACTCGTGCACGATGATCAGAATTCCCAGCGCGACCACGAATGCGGCGACAGTATGCAGCAGGGTCATGGCTTGACCGCCATTGCCTCGAGCTGCAGCTGCGCGCAGCTGCGCGCCGCGGCGTCGGCTTCGAGCACGTCATCAAGGCCGGCAATCGCGCGCGCGGGCAATGCGTTCATCACTGCCTCGATCACCGTCGTTATGGAGAGAAACGGCAGGCGCCGCTCGAGAAAGCCGGACACCGCGACCTCGTTCGCCGCGTTGAGCGTCGCCGGGCTGGTCCCGCCCTCCCGCAGGGCGCGATATCCGAGTTGCAGCGCCGGGAAACGCGCAAAATCCGGCGCCGCGAAATCGAGCCTGCCGATGCGAAACAAATCGAGCGAGTCCACGCCTGCCTCAATCCGTTCCGGGTAGCCGAGTGCGTGCGCGATCGGCGTGCGCATGTCCGGGTTGCCGAGTTGTGCGATGACCGAGCCGTCCGCATATTCAACCATCGAATGCACGACGCTCTGCGGATGAATCACGACCTCGATCTGTTCGGATGTCGCGCCGAACAGCCAGTGCGCTTCGATAATTTCGAGCGCCTTGTTCATCATGGTCGCCGAATCTACCGAAATCTTGCGTCCCATGACCCAGTTCGGATGGGCGCAAGCTTCGTCCGGCGTCACGCTTCGCAGATCTGCTAGTGTCGTTTCGCGGAACGGCCCGCCGGAAGCGGTCAGCAACACGCGGCGCACGCCGTGCCCGCCTAGGCCGCCGGAATATGCATCGGGCAGACATTGGAATACCGCATTGTGCTCACTGTCTATGGGCAGCAAAGTCGCGTGATGCGCACGCACGGCTTCCATGAATATCGGCCCTGCCATGACCAGTGCTTCCTTATTCGCGAGCAGCAGTCTCTTGCCCGCGCGCGCCGCCGCGAGCGTGGGCACCAAACCGGCGGCGCCGACGATGGCGGCCATGACGCAATCGGTTTCCGCATGGGCAGCAATGAACTCCAATCCCTGCTGCCCGATCAGGATTTCGGTGACGTCCGGCTGCAGCCGCTTGCGCAGGAGATCCGCCTGGACTGATTGCGCCACTACCGCGTAGCGCGGCCGATGGCGCAGGCACAGTTCGCCCAGTTCATCGACACGTTCGTTCGCGCTCAGGGCGAAGATGCGAAAGCGCTGCGGATGGCGCGCGGCCACGTCGAGCGTGCTGCGCCCGATCGAGCCGGTCGCTCCTAGAATGACGAGGTTCTGCAGCCGGCTCACCGAAGGTATACCAGCGCGGCAAGCGGCAGAACGGCGGTAAGCGCGTCGATGCGGTCAAGTACGCCGCCGTGCCCCGGAAGCAAAGCGCCGCTGTCCTTGACCCCGGCACGCCGTTTCATGGCCGATTCGAACAAGTCCCCGTAAATGCCCATTGCGGCGAGCAGCCAAAGAAACAGCAGGATTCCGAACGCGCCGAAGCGCGTGGACATGAACACCTGCGGAAAATACGCCTGCCACGCGAAACTCCACAATACCGCATAGGCCCCGACTGCGAGCAGCGCCCCCCCTATGCCTTCCCAGGTCTTGCCGGGGCTGATCGAGGGCGCGAGTTTATGCCGGCCGAAGCGGCGCCCGGCGAAATAAGCCGCGGTATCGGAAATCCATGCGACCGACATCAGCAGCAACAGCAGCGCCGGGCCGAGGCCGCGCAGTTCCACCAGCGCCAGCCAGGTCGGCACCAAAACCACAAGACCGGTCAGCCCCGCCAGCCAGCGCGAGCGCGGTAGCCACGAACGCCACAGCCACAGCGGCACCACGATTACCCAGAACAGGCTTGCGATCAGGTAGAGCGCAATGTGCGCTTCGTGCTGGCCGATCGGGGAATTGCCCCGTCCCCAGCCAAACAAGGATGCGCAGGCGGCCGCCACGAGCACCACATACAAGCCGCAGGCCATACGCCCGAGTTTGATCAGCTTTGCCCATTCCCATGCCGCCGGGATCAGCAATACACCGACAAATCCGGCCCAAGCACGGGGTGAAAACCAGAACAACGCCGCAAGAAACAAGACCAACAGCACCAGCGCCGTAATCACCCGTGTCTTGAGCATCGCTCAATAGCTCCCGCCGGCTCGCACAATCAGGCAGGCTCTTTTTTCGAGTTGGGCGCCTGACCGGCGATCTCCAACTGCTCGCTGGTGCGGCCGAAGCGGCGCTCGCGCCGCTGATAGGACGCGATCGCCCGATCGAGCGCAGCCGAATCGAAGTCCGGCCACAGGGTATCGGTGAAATAGAACTCGCTATAGGCAAGCTGCCACAGCAGAAAATTGCTGATGCGCTGTTCCCCGCCGGTGCGTATGAACAGGTCGGGTTCGGGCGCGTAGGCCATGGCGAGACAGCCAGCGAGCTGCTCTTCGGTAAACCCGCCGCGCTGCTCCGGCATTGACTCGACCAGGCGCCGCATTGCCTGCAGCAGGTCCCAGCGTCCACCGTAATTCGCCGCGATGGTGAGCGTCATCTTATTGTTGTCTTGGGTGAGGTGTTCGGCGCGCTCGACCAGGTCGGTGATCTTGTTGCCGAAGGGCGCGAGGTCACCCACTACGCGCAGGCGTATGCCGTTGCGGTGCAGCTTCGCCGCTTCCCGCTCCAGCGCCATGATGAACAGCCCTTTCAGCATCGACACCTCTTCTTCGGGCCGGCGCCAATTCTCCGAGCTGAATGCGAACAGGGTCAGGTATTCAACGCCGCGCGCCACACAGGCTTTGACTGCTTCACGCACGATCTCGACGCCGCGCTTGTGCCCGGCCGCGCGCGGCAGCATGCGCTGCTTGGCCCAACGTCCGTTGCCATCCATGATGATCGCGATATGGCGCGGAACCGCCTTCACTTGCGGGATATCGCGCGTCGAACTGGAAAATGAAGACATGGATGTCTCGGTCTCGGGCGCCCGGCTCAAACTGCCATCAGGTCTGTTTCTTTGGCGACGAGCACCTTATCGATCTCGGCAATGAATCTGTCGGTCAGCTTCTGAATCTCGTCCTGCGCACGGCGCTCGTCGTCCTCGGAAACAGCCTTTTGCTTGAGCAAGTCCTTAAGATGATGGTTGGCGTCGCGCCGCAGGTTCCTCACCGCCACCCTGGCATTCTCGCCCTCGCCTTTGACCACCTTGATCAATTCGCGCCGGCGTTCTTCGGTCAGCGCCGGCATCGGCACGCGGATCAGTTCTCCCTGGGATGAAGGGTTGAGCCCGAGATCCGACTCGCGGATGGCTTTTTCAATCACCGCCCCCATTTTCTTCTCCCAGGGCGCAATGCCAATGGTGCGCGCGTCGAGCAGGGTCAGATTGGCAACCTGATTCAGAGGCATTTGCGTACCGTAGTAATCGACGGTGACGTGGTCGAGGATGCCAGTGTGCGCGCGCCCCGTGCGCACCTTGCCAAGGTCGGTTTTCAGCGCCTCGAGCGACTTCTGCATCTTCTGCTCGGCGGTCTTCTTGACGTCAGCGATCATGCTCACCCCTCCTTCAGCTATGTACCAGTGTTCCCTCGTCCTCGCCCATTACCACCCGTTTCAGCGCGCCCGGCTTGAAGATACTGAATACGTTGATCGGCAGCTTCTGATCGCGGCACAAGGTCAGTGCAGTCGCGTCCATCACCTTCAGGTTCTGGTTGATCGCGTCGTCGAAGCTGACCCTGGCATAACGCCGCGCCTGCGGATTGGTCTTCGGGTCGGCGCTGTAAACACCGTCCACCTTGGTCGCCTTGAGCACGATATCACAGCCCATTTCGGTGCCGCGCAGCGCCGCCGCGGTGTCGGTGGTAAAAAAGGGATTGCCGGTACCGGCAGCGAAAATTACGATCTTACCTTCTTCCAGATAGCGCATCGCCCTGCCGCGAATATAGGGTTCCACCACCTGCTCGATATTGAGCGCGGATTGCACCCTTCCGTTCAGCCCGCCGCGGCGCATTGCGTCCTGCAGTGCAAGCGCATTCATTACCGTGGCCAGCATACCCATGTAATCCGCGGTGGCACGGTCCATCCCGGCGGCAGCCGGCGCTACACCGCGAAATATATTGCCGCCGCCGATCACCACCGCTATCTCCAGGCCCAGCGCCGCCACCACTGCGATTTCCGCGACGATGCGGTCTATGGTCGTTCGGTTGATACCGTACGCATCCTCGCCCATGAGGGCCTCGCCCGAGAGCTTGAGCAGGATGCGCTTGTAGGCTGGCGCTTCGGGCACGGCGCTCAACCTGCCGCGGCTTTGGCCTGGGCCGCCACTTCAGCGGCGAAGTCACTGGATTTCTTCTCTATACCCTCGCCCACCACGAAAAATTTGTAGCTGAGCAGCCTGGCGCGCTTTGCGGCGAGCATCTTCTCCACCGTCAGCTTGTCGTCCTTGATGAAAGCCTGACCGAGCAAGGTGATATCGCCGAAAAACTTGTTGAGTCCGCCCTCGACCATTTTCTCCGCGATATTGGCCGGTTTGCCCGACTCCCTCGCGCGGGCAGCGAGCACCTCGCGCTCGCGCGCGATCGCCTCCGGGGCAACCTCGTCGCGCGACATGAACTGCGGCTTGGCGAACGCAATGTGCATCGCCAGATCCTTGCCGACTTCGTCCTCGCCCTCGAACTCGACCAACACGCCGATCTTGACGCCGTGCAGGTACTGGGCCAGCTTTGCCGCCGTCTGCACCCGGTGAAAGCGGCGGATGCTCAGGTTCTCGCCGATTTTCTGTACTAGAGCCTGGCGTTTGGCTTCGACCGTGGCATCCCCGAGGCGCAGCGCCGAGAGCGCGGCCACGTCGGCAGGATTCTGCTCCGCCACCAACTGCGCCAGAGCCGAAGCGAACTCCAGAAAGTCCGCGTTCTTGGCGACAAAATCGGTTTCGCAATTGAGTTCCACCAGCGAGGCACACTTGCCGTCAGCGGAAAAATAGGCGCCGACCACGCCCTCGGCGGCAACGCGTCCGGCCGCCTTGTTCGCTTTGGCGCCGCTCTTGACGCGCAACAGGTCTTCCGCCGCTTTCAGTTCGCCGTCGGTTTCGACCAGCGCTTTCTTGCACTCCATCATGCCCAGACCGGTGATTTCGCGCAGCTCCTTCACCATCGCTGCGGTAATGTCTGCCATTTATTCGCTCCTCATAGTTCAAAAAAAGGGGCATGCGCCCCTTTTGTACCTCAATGCCGCTGGGCCTAGCCAGCCGATTCTTCCTGGGCTTCCAATTCCACGAACTCGTCCGCGCCGGCGGCCCCGACGATCTCCTGCACCGACATGTCGCGGCCCTCGAGTATCGCGTCTGCCACGCCGCGCGCATACAGTCGGATGGCACGGCTGGAATCGTCGTTGCCCGGTATTACGTGAGCGATGCCGTCGGGCGAATGGTTGGTGTCGACCACCCCGATGATCGGGATGCCCAGTTTGTTGGCCTCGACGACCGCGCCCTTCTGGTAACCGACATCGATAATGAACAGAGCATCGGGCACGCCGGTAAGTTCCTTGATGCCGCCCAGGCTGCGCTCGAATTTGACCAGTTCTCGCTGAATGCCCAAGGCCTCCTTTTTCGGCAGCTTCTCCAGGCTGCCGTCGGCGAGCATCGTCTCCATCTCCTTCAAGCGCTTGATCGATTGCTTGACGGTCTTGAAATTGGTCAACATCCCGCCCAGCCAGCGATGGTCGACGTAAGGCGCGCCGCAGCGCATCGCCTCTTCCTTGATGATTTCGCGCGCTTGGCGCTTGGTGCCTACGAACAGGATGGTGCCCTTGTTCGAGGACAGCTTCTTCACGTACTTCATCGCCTCCTGGTACATGACCAGGGTCTTTTCCAGGTTGACGATATGGATTTTGTTGCGATGGCCGAAAATGAACGGGGCCATCTTGGGGTTCCAGAAGCGGGTCTGGTGGCCGAAATGCACCCCGGCTTCCAGCATTTGACGCATAGTGGTAGACATCGAAACTTCTCCATTTAGGGTTGGTCATAACCGCCCGGCTCGTTATAACCCCGCAAGGGGCACCCTAAAGAGGGGGCGGATAAAATTTAGCCAAGCGATTTGGCCAGCTCGAAAGTATACCATGAAGGCGGCACTCCATTCAAGAAATCCACGACTAAACAGCGGATTAAACTTCACCGACGGGCTTGGGCCGCTTGTCGATGGCGGCGTTGCACGCGCGCCCGCAGACGCAAGGCCGCAGGCTGAACGCGCGCGCAATGGTCGCGAATCGAGGCAAACGCGCAAAGCGGAGCTTCCCTTAGTCCTGGCTATCCTTTATGCTTTCCACCCTTTGGGCCCTGCGCGCAGATGACCATCCACATCAAGACCACGGAAGAGATCGAAAAAATGCGCGTCGCAGGACGCCTCGCGGCCGAAGTGCTGGATTTCATCACCCCGCATGTCCGGCCCGGGATCACGACCGGGGAACTCGACAGCCTGTGCCACGACTACATGGTGAAGGTGCAAAAAACGGTGCCCGCGCCGCTCAATTATGCGCCACCGGGATACCAGCCCTACCCCAAATCTATCTGCACCTCGATCAATCACCAGGTTTGTCACGGCATCCCGGGGGACAGGCAGCTGAAACACGGCGACATCGTCAATATCGACATCACGGTGATCAAGGACGGCTACCACGGCGATACCAGCCGCATGTTCTATGCGGGCGAACCCGCGATCCAGGCGCGCCGCCTGTCTGAGACGACCTACGAATGCATGTGGATGGGCATACTCGCCGTCAAAGCAGGCGCGCATCTGGGCGACATCGGTGCAGCGATCCAGAAACACGCCGAGGAGCACGGCTACAGCGTCGTGCGCGAATTCTGCGGCCACGGCATAGGCAGGAAGTTCCACGAGGAGCCGCAAGTGCTGCATTACGGCCGCGCCGGCGCCGGCATAGCGCTGCAGCCAGGCATGATATTCACCATCGAGCCCATGATTAATGCCGGCAAGCCGGCGATCCGCGAACTTTCGGACGGCTGGACTATCGTGACCAAGGATCACAGTCTGTCTGCGCAATGGGAACATACGGTACTCGTGACCGAGACCGGGCACGAAGTGCTCACCCTATCCGCCGGCGCCCCGGCCCAACCCGGCCCGAAAGTCCATCACCCTTGATACCCAATGCGCAATTGGCGACGGCCGCACGGCACTCCGCCCTCAGTCTGCGTGAGCAGCTGCAGAGCGGCCGGCGCGAACTGCGCGAGCAATATGGCGCAGACGACAATGCGCGGCGCATGCTGCGACAGCACCGGCAGCTGATAGATCGGTCGCTCAGGCGTTTGTGGAAGGAAGCGGCCCTGCCCGGCTCGCTCACGCTCGCCGCAGTGGGCGGCTATGGCCGCGGCGAGCTGTTCCCCTATTCCGACGTCGATATCATGGTGCTCCTGCCGCACGCCCCGGACGCAGAGCTCAAAGCCAAGCTGGAAGCCTTTATTGGCGGCCTCTGGGACGCCGGCCTGGAGCCTGGTCACGGCGTCCGCACGATAGAGGAATGCGTCTCCGAGTCGGCCAAGGACATTACGGTGCAAACCAGCCTGCTCGAAGCCAGATGGCTCGCCGGCAGCCGCGGCCTGTTTGCCGATTTCACCAGCGCCATGCGCGAGCATCTCAATCCCCAGGCCTTTTTCCAGTCCAAGCGCCTGGAGCAGGAGCAGCGCTACGGCAAATTTCAGGACAGTCCCTACAGCCTTGAGCCTAATCTGAAAGAGGCCCCGGGAGGGCTGCGCGACCTGCAGGCGATTCTATGGGTCAGCCGCTCCGCCGGCCTCGGGGAGGACTGGACGAAGCTTGCGGCGCGCGAGCTGATCACCGCCGCGGAAGCACGCCAACTCGCCCGCTATCAGAAATTTCTGAGCGAATTGCGCGTGCGTCTGCACTACATGGCCGGCCGCCGCGAAGACCGGCTGTTGTTCGACTACCAGAGCGGCCTCGCCGCGCAGTTCGGCTACGTCGACACCCCGGGCAAGCGTGCGAGCGAACAGCTGATGCAGCGCTATTACCGCACTGCCAAGGCGATCACTCAGCTCAATACGCTGGTGCTGCAGAATATCGCGGTAGAACTGTTTTCGAGCGAGGATACGCAGCCTGAAATCATCAACGAGCGCTTCCAGGCTGCGCACGAGCTGCTGGAGGCGCGCGACGCGGATCTGTTTGAACGCCAGCCCAACGCCATTCTGGAAAGCCTCCTACTTCTGCAGCAGCACCACGAATTGAAGGGCATGAGCGCGCCCACGCTGCGCGCCTTATGGCGCGCCCGGGCTGGAATCGATGCGCGCTTTCGCCGCGATCCGGTCAACCGCGCGCTGTTCCTGCAGATCCTGCAGCAGCCGCAAGGATTGGTGCACACGCTACGCCGCATGAACCAATATTCCATCCTCGGCCGCTACCTGCCCGCATTCGGCAGGATCGTTGGCCAGATGCAATACGATCTGTTCCATGCCTATACCGTGGATCAGCACATACTCAATGTGATCCGCAATCTGCGCCGCTTTACCATGGTCGAATTCGCCCACGAATATCCGCAGTGCAGCCGCCTGATGGCAGGATTCGAGCGCCACTGGCTGCTGTACATCGCGGCGCTGTTCCACGACATTGCCAAGGGCCGCGGCGGCGACCATTCCCGGTTGGGCATGCAGGACGCGCGCAGCTTTTGCCGCGCACACGGGCTAACGCGCGAAGACACGGAGCTGGTGGTGTTCCTGGTCGAGCACCACCTGAGCATGTCCTCCGTGGCACAAAAGCATGACTTGACCGACCCCGACGTCATCAGTGCGTTCGCCGCGACAGCGAAGACCGAGCGCCGGCTCACCGCGCTGTACCTGCTCACCGTAGCCGACGTGCGCGGCACCAGCCCCAAGGTGTGGAACGCATGGAAAGGCAAGCTGCTCGAAGACCTGTTCCTGCTTTCGCGGCGCTTGCTGCGGGGCGCCGGCATCGGTTTCGAGGAGGATATCCAGGCCAAGCAGAACGAAGCGCTGCGCCTGCTGCGCCTGTATGCGCTATCGGACGAAAGCAAGGATCGGCTGTGGAGCCAGCTCGATGTGGCGTATTTCCTGCGCCATGACGCGCAGGACATCGCCTGGCAGACGCGCACCCTGCACTACCGCGTCGACACCGCGCGGCCGGTGGTGAAAGCACGCCTGTCGCCCATAGGCGAAGGGCTGCAGGTGATGATCTATACGCGCGATCAGCGCGACTTGTTTGCGCGCATCTGCGGCTATTTCGAACAGATCAATTACAGCATCGCCGACGCGCATATCCACACTACGCGCCATGGCTATGCGCTGGACACGTTCCTGTTGCTCGGGCCGGGCAACAATCCGCACTACCGCGACATGATCAACCTGATAGAGACCGATCTGGCGGAACGGCTGCAAGGCCAGACGCCGCTGCATCCGCCCACCCGGGGCCGGGTGTCGCGCCAGCTCAGGCATTTTCCGATCACGCCCGAAGTCAACATCCGGCCGGACGAAAAAGGGGCGAGCTATGGGCTTTCCATCATCGCCGGCGATCGCCCGGGCCTGCTTTATGCGATCGCGCTGGTGCTGGGCAAGTACAACATCAACCTGATTACCGCGAAGATCGTGACCCTGGGTGAGCGCGCCGAAGACGTTTTTCGGGTCTCGGGCGAGGCGCTGGCCAATCCCAAAACGGTGCTGCTGCTCGAAAGCGACTTGCTGGACGCCTTGCAACACCAATAGACAGCAGCTCGAGTCGATCGAAGGCGCGCTGCTGCCGGCGGGCGGCGACGCTCATTCATCGAGTACGTCCTCGCCCGGAAACAAGGCCTGGATGAAGCCGAACTTGCTGAAATCGCGGATGCGCATCGGGTACAAGACTCCCATCAAGTGATCGCATTCGTGCTGCACCACGCGCGCATGGAAATCGCTGACGCTGCGATCGATGGGTTTGCCCTGCTCGTCAAAACCTTGGTAGCGCAAGCGTGTATGCCGCGGCACCATGCCGCGCAGCCCCGGCACGGACAGGCAGCCTTCCCAGTCCTCTTCGAGCTCGTCCGAGAGTGGCGTCAGTACCGGATTGATGAGCACGGTGTCCGGAATCTCCTCCACGTGCGGATAACGCGGGTTGCGTTCGACGCCGAAAATCACCACTTGCAGGCTGACGCCTATTTGCGGCGCAGCCAGACCGGCGCCGCTCAAGTGCGCCATGGTGTCGCGCATGTCGGCCAGGAGCGCGTGCAGCTCGGGCGTGTCGAATCGCTCCACAGCCTGCGCCTGTTGCAGCAGGCACGGATCGCCCATCTTTAGCACCTCGCGAATCATGGCGCCGCCTCCCTAAGCCTCATCAAAATTTCCCATACGCCGCTACCAGTTTCTCGATAATCCGGCGCACGCGCGCCAACGATTGCTGCAGCACCTGTTCGATGTCCTCCATGCGCACGCCGTGCAGGCTGGCGCCGCGGCCGGCGGCGTGATTTGCGACCACTGCGATGGCGGCGTATTCGAGACCCGCCTCCCGCGCCAGCGCCGCTTCAGGCATGCCGGTCATGCCGACAACGTCGGCGCCATCGCGCTCCAGGCGCTCGATCTCCGCCGCGGTCTCCAGCCGCGGACCCTGGCTGGCAGCATAGACGGCGTCCTGCGCCACCGCTTCGCCGCAGACGCGGGCCGCGTCCAGAATGCGGCGGCGCAACGGCGCCGAATACGGTTCGGTGAAATCGATATGCGTAACGGGTTGGTCCCCGCCCTCGAAGAAAGTGTTCTTCCGGCCCCAGGTATAGTCGATGATCTGGTGCGGCACCGCGATCGCCCCGGGCAGCATGTCGGCGCGTATCCCGCCCACCGATGCGACCGAAACCACGCCCTCCACCTCCTGTTCTTTCAGCGCCCAGATATTGGCGCGGTAATTCACTTCATGCGGCGGAATCGTATGCCCATAGCCGTGGCGCGCGAGAAACACCACGTCCGCGCCGGCGATCCGGCCGAAAGTAAGCGCGCCCGAGGGTTCGCCGTAGGGCGTGCGCACCGCCAGGCGGCGGCTAACATCGAGGTTGGACAGCTGGGTGAGCCCGCTGCCGCCGATGATGGCTAACATTGGCTGGCTAGGAACAAAACAAGGAGGTGTAGTCTCGACATCGGAACGGCGGCGATATTATCACGGCGGTCGGTATGCGCCAGGCCGCTTTTAGCGCGGTCTCGCTTCACGCGTCTGCACCCTGCCGCAGTGCGTAAATCGCGGGCAGATTGCGCCAGGCGCCGTGCACGTCCATGCCGCATCCGAACACAAAGCGATCCGGCAGGGAGAGACCGACGAAATCGGCGCTGATCGGTTTGGCCACGGCTTTCTTCTTGTCGGTAAGCACCGCGCTGTAAAACGCCTCCGCGCCCTGGCCCAGAACGCGCTCACGTATCGCCAGCATGGTGTAGCCGATATCGAGAATGTCGTCGAGCACCAGTACCACCCTGCCGACGACATTGCCCTTGGGCTCGACTTTCCACTCCACGCCCCCGCCATCGGTAGCTGCGCCGTAGCGCGAGGCATGGATATAGTCGAAATCCAGCGGAAAGTTCAGCAGCGGCAGGATGCGCCCGGCAAACACCACCGCTCCGCCCATCACCGATAGCACCAATGGATACTGATCTCTCAGCTTCGCCGTTATTTCCGCGGCGACGCGTTCGATAGCCGCATCCACGTCAGCCGCGCTGTGGATCAACTCCGCGGATTCCAAAATCTGCCAGGCGCGCGCTGTTTGGTCCATACGCTGCAGCAGTTTCCCCGACTAGAGCGACTTCAGGTAGGCGGTGAAAGCGGCCCCGGTCTCGGGGTGCTTTTTTCCGTACTCGACCGTGGCTTGGAGATAGCCCAGCTTGGAGCCGCAATCGTAGCGCTTGCCCTGGAAACGATAGGCCAAAACCTTCTCCTCCTGCATCAGCGCGACGATGCCGTCGGTCAGCTGTATTTCGCCGCCCGCGCCCGGCTGCACTTTGGCCAGATGATGAAAAATCCGGGGACTCAGAATGTAGCGGCCCACTACGGCCAGCGTGGAGGGCGCATCTTTCGGCTGCGGCTTCTCGACCATGGCGCTGACCACGCCCGGTTCGCCACCGTCGGTCTGCACGATGCCATATTGGTGCGTATTTTTGCGCGGGACCTCTTCCACGCCGAGCACTGAGCACTGATATTGCTCGTACACTTTGACCATCTGGCTGACCACAGGCGGCGTACCGTCAATCAGGTCGTCGGCCAGAATGATCGCGAACGGCTCGTCGTTGACCACCGGCTCGGCGCACAGCACCGCGTGGCCCAGGCCCAGCGGCTCCGGCTGGCGGATGTAAATGCAGTTGATGCGCGAGGGAACGACGTTCTGCACGAGCTCCAGCAATTCCTGCTTGCCGCGCGCCGCGAGCTCGGCTTCGACCTCGTAGGCCTTGTCGAAATGATCCTCAATGGTGCGCTTATTGCGGCCGGTGATGAATATCATGTCGGTGATGCCCGCGGCGACCGCCTCCTCTACCGCGTACTGGATCAGCGGCTTGTCGACGACAGGCATCATCTCTTTCGGACTGGCCTTGGTCGCTGGCAGGAAGCGGCTGCCCATGCCCGCCACCGGAAATACACATTTGCGTACGCGTTTCATCGGTTTCCTTTAAGCAATTGCAGCAAGCCAGTCTCATCGAGCACGGTTATGCCAAGTTCTTTCGCTTTGGCCAGCTTGCTGCCGGCCTCCGATCCCGCCACCACATAATCGGTCTTGCTCGATACCGATCCGCTCACCTTGCCGCCTTGCGCCTCGATCAATTCCTTCGCCTGTTCACGGGCCATGTTCGGCAGCGTCCCGGTCAGCACGAAAGTCTTGCCTGCCAGCTTCGCCGCCGGCGCCGCTCCAGGCGCACCCTCCTGCCAATGCACGCCGCAGGCACGCATCTGTTCGATTACTTCGCGATTGTGCGCCTCGGCGAAAAATTGCGCGATCGAAAGCGCCACCACCGGACCGATGTCCGGCACCTGCTGCAATGCCGCCTCGTCTGCCTGCATCAACCGATCCAGACTGCCGAAGTGGCGCGCCAGTTCTTTGGCAGTCGCCTCGCCCACGTTGCGTATGCCCAGGGCAAAAATAAATCGCGCCAGGGTGGTTTTCTTGGAGCACTCGATCGCATCGAGCACATTTTGCGCCGATTTTTGCGCCATGCGCTCGAGCCCGACCAGCGCCATGAAGCCCATGCGATACAAATCCGCCGCAGTGTTGACGATATGCTGATCGACCAGCTGGTCGATCAGCTTCTCCCCCAGTCCTTCAATATCCATGGCGCGGCGGGAAGCGAAGTGCAACAAGGCCTGTTTGCGCTGCGCCGGGCAGACCAGGCCGCCGGAGCAGCGCGCCACCGCCTCGTCAGGCAATCTGACTACAGCGGAGCCGCATACCGGGCACTTCGCCGGCATCTTGAATTCGGCCGCGTCGCTGTGACGCCGTTCCTTCAGCACCGCGACGACCTCGGGAATAACGTCGCCGGCGCGGCGTACGGTCACCGTATCGCCGACACGCACGTCCTTGCGCCGCAGTTCGTCTTCATTGTGCAGCGTCGCGTTGGTGACGGTTACCCCGCCGACGAATACCGGGGCCAGTCGCGCCACGGGAGTGAGCGCGCCGGTCCGGCCC